>JBAYZR010000066.1:0-12366 GCA_041672425.1 Pedobacter sp.
TATGCGTATCTGAATGACTAAATAATGTGACAACCAAGAACAACTAATCCAAACAATCAGACAATAAAACGTTGTTACTTAACAAAATAATCTAAAAAACAACAGCTCTGCTACGTCTGCGGTTTGCCTCAATCAGTTCAGCCTCTTCTGCCTTGGCCAGGAGGCTTTTCTTGATTTCAATGAACTCGGCTCGCACCTCTGATGGAGTCGCCGGGGGGACTTCCTTTTGTCGTTGCTCAAGAGCATCAAACCTCTTATTAATGGTTTCCTAGATTCTTGACTCGCTGGCGCTCTGACAATCACGAACAGAACAGCGCCAATCAGCGTAATAAGGACGTTTCGGGTACGAGTATCCATTGTTGTTCACTCCCGCAATGTCCGAGTAAACAATAAAGTGCATTATGTCCCCGGAATATCCCCGCATGTTTTTATGGAACAAGGTCAATCCACAGATGCGTCAATCGAAGCTCTTCCACCTTACGAAATACGACAGAGGAATACTCAGTAACTCGTCCTCCGGTTGTATTCAACGTCAATTGCTCTTTCTCGGACCAAGTCGGATCGTGTTGCTGATTGCTCAAGTCTGAAATCCATCCGTTGATCTGATCTCGCCAATGGTCCGGTGTACCATCCTGTAGATAGCCTATCATTCCTGCATGGGTAAGTTTGGCGCCGTGGATTGAGTGTTTGAACCGTTCAATACCACCGCATTTGATATGCTTCCCATCTCTCTCGTGGCCAATCACATACTCACGTCTACGTTTGGCTTCAAGATGTGTTGTCAGCCGTTTTCCCTCGAAAACCGTTATTATCGGTGGTGGCTCTGCTTCATCGTCTACAAAAAGATGGATGCCGATATCTGGTGTGGGGCTGTCGCCGCGCGTCAAGTCCTCCATAATTTGATGGTGCGCAATGAAAGGTAGATTGTTCTGCATGGCTTTTTTCGAAATGAACAGCGCCAATTGGCTGTTGAGACCATTTTCATTTGTAATGCCTTTTTTTATCGCAGACGCAGCGAAAACAGGAATGGATTGAACTACCAATTCAATTACACTATTGAATTGGGTACTTGGAGTCGGACCGAAAAACGTTCCAGTGCCGCTAAGCATCCGCCCGGTCGGATAGTTCGCCACGGTGCTCAATATCCTTGCTCCAACAAATCAATCAATGTCTCGTCAGCATCTCGAAGGGCAATCGAACGAAGCCAGTAACGCTTCTGATTCGGCTTGATCATGAAGATGACATTATGGTCGTACAGGCGGAGGATGCGGTTCACAAACAGGCGGCTGGAATGCTGTTTGTGCAGCAATTCATCCAGGAAGGAAACGATTTTATTTTCATCAGGGAGTTCTATTTGTGGAGCATCTCCGTAACAGAAGGGGTAGCAGATAAAAGAACCCATTGTAATCGGCTGCAAGGGGCGGAACTGTTTGTACACAGGGTTAAGGATGTTGCAGAACATTTCGCCGAAATTAAGCAAATCAGTTTTATCGGTTTTGGTGAGAACGGCGGATTTCTCACCGCTACTCCGAAATTCAATAAGATATTTACCGATATCCTCCACAAGCGACTGTTCCCAAAAGTTCAACTCAACTGCATGCATATCTTCAGGATATGGTAATTCCATTATGTCGTTTTTCAGAAGCGAAGACGCACGTCCAACTAGCATTCTGCTGCTTGCCACTGCAGCTAATACACCATATACACCTGAACCATTTAAACGGTTGGCAAGCTCAAGAAGCTGACCTGTATCTTCTTTAGGCGCGTATACGCCGATTACTTGCTTAGTAAAAACAAGCTCATCGTTTGAAAAGGCGGCAGGTATTGCCAATCTGTCCACTTTTTCTCTGATCAGGACATGGGGTGGGGAAAAAATGGCGCGAGTCACCTTACGTGGTTCTTCGAAGAAAAACTCTTCGCAGAGACTTACAACCTTCATATCTATGCCATGTATTGTTATTGCATCCGAGGAAACATTCTGCTTCCCGGTTATCCATGGCGCAAGCTTTGGAGTTCTTTTTAGCTCAAACTGCTGTTTAAGCTCTTCGGGAGAATATTTTGTCAGTTCCACAACATTTGGCAAATCATTCAAATAACTCCCACAGCCAACGCTATATCCTTCTCCAAACTGCCAACCATTATTGTCTCTCTTTTGCTCCAGATACTCCCCCAAAGTAGGAACATCGGCAAAAAGTCGCCCAAGCATCCGGTGAAGGCGGCCACCACCTAGGAGATTGGCTTTCCAGGCATATTTGTTTTTCTCTATGGTCGTACGTGCTACCCAATGGAAATCATACGGATCCAGTTCAAATAGAAGTTTCTCTTTGATTGCCCTGGTTCTGCGGAAAGTCGCATGGAGAACTTTCTCTGCTGAAGGAGGGGCATTACACCCGATAATCGCGGCTGCCGCAACCTTGGCTTTGAAAAGCACTCCTTCAAGCGCGGTAAAATCAAAAACTTGATTGATGGCGAATTGATTGAACATGTAGCCACGGAACTGCGTGGCATTGCCGTTATACAGCAGAGGCCCGGCTGGTTGAATCAGGCATATTGCCCCGTCCTTACGGGCGAGTTGAAAGGATTGCTCCAGAAAGAGAAGTGCCAGTTGGGTATCCGGAAGTTTGGGCCGTCTCTTGGCGCCAGCCTTTTCAACACGTTCGGCAGCGCAAGTGGTCAACCTGCTGTCAAACGGCGGGTTACCAATAACCAAGTCAAAGTGATTGTCAAACTCACCTGATTCGACAATTTCAAAGAAATCCTTCGCCAGGAGATTGCGTTTTTGCAGGTTGTCGAATTTGAGTTTGTTCCATATGACCAGCGGGTCCAGTTCTTCACACAAAGCAACGCAGAGGCTAAAGGCGGTAATCAGAACAGCCTCGGGAGCCTTGTCAAATCCGAAGATATTGTTTTTCAGAATACCCTGTAAATCAATATAGGTAGGCCGTTGCCAGTTATTGGCCATACGCCAGCACTGGATCAGACGTTTGAATGCCCCTACCAGAAACACACCTGAACCGCACGCAGGGTCGAGTATTTTCCAGGAAAGGGTCTCTGTTGAGAGCGGCAAGCACTGATCTAAAAGGAAATCGACCAGCATCGGGGGGGTGTAGACGACCCCTTTGCTGTCATTTTTATCCCTTGTTGCCAGGAACTCCTCATAGATGTTGCTGATCAATTCAACCGGAAGATCCTGAAACGAATAGAGCGCCCAGAAAAGACGCTGTCCACTAGGCTCCTCATCTCCTCTCAGAAAGTCCGCGATGCGTGAAAGGTCAGCATGTTCCAGCTCTTCCTTTTCACCTTCGTTCAATTCGAAAATGCCACCATTGAAACGTTCGCTCAAATGGTCAAACAACCTGATGCAGCTCCCTTTTTCACGGAAGAGCGATTCAAAGTCGTCATTATTTGTTTGCGAAAATTTGCGGAAGAAACCTTTTTGGAACACCCGATTACGGGCTGAATCCTGACGTTCATCCAGATATTTAACTAGTATTGCCATAACCAGAATGCGATTGATGATCGGTTCCAGCAATACTTTATGCTCAACCAAATCATGCCGAAATTTCTTGAGATAGCTGAGAAGCTTGTAATAAGCGGTATTTTCCAGACAAAAATCGTGCTTGAATTTTGTATCCTCCCACAATGTCCCAGCAGATATTTCGCGAGCAACGAAAGCCTGGTTTATTTCCACGACCCTTTCAAGTGCCTGAAACGGTGTATATTCAAACTCTTGCCGTTGTTTATCGAATCTCGGTTCCTGACGACAATTGATTATCTTTACCTGACTGGCAGTCAGTATAATAACAAGTGGAACAATTCCCGCATTCCAAAGGCGGCGGTGAATTCCAGCATAATGGGTTTCATTCAGTGTAAGTGAAGAGTCTTGATAGATATAAATCTGGGGAAGAGGAAAACGGTTCTTATCTTCGGGAAATGTCCGAAAAAAAACAGCGTCAGCTTCATAGGTTTCTGCCTGTTCCAATGAAATTCTAATGTGTGGATCGGCAAATTCCTTGGCCGCAACGAAATACAGGCCTGTCGGTTCACCATCAGATCTAAGCATCTCCAGGCGAGTCAGTTCGTCTCTATAGCTGTCGTTTGCTTTACGCATCATATCCGTTCCGACTTTGGGCAGGCAAGTTTCTTTAGTTTCAAAAATAGCATGGCTATTCGACAGAATATATCGTCCGTATTTTATGATGTTGCTATTATTTCCTACGATGATCTATATAGCCTTCAACTTTTTTTTGGCGTTTATATCACAAAAACATACTGATGCGGGCTAAAAACAAGGAATTAATTGTGCCTTTTGTATATTTGCCACCAACCCTTTTGCATCCGGATTGTCAGATGATTTCCTCGAAGTAATCCAGATCCTTGTGAAAGGTCTCCTGTAGTCGCGATAGGGAGAAGAGGGCGATGACGAGACAAAGCGCGCCGACTGCCAAGGCGCTGCTCTCAATTCCCAATGGTTTGCGGACAATCTGAAAGAGCATGGTGATCGGAACCGTCATGCCGCGTACGAAATTGGGAACGGCTGTGGCCACGGTGGCCCGCAGGTTGGTGCCGAACTGCTCTGCGGCGATGGTTACGAAGATAGCCCAGTAACCGATTCCGAAACCAAGCAACCCGCAAATAACGTAAAATGTCGAAGCAGAAACACCGGAGGCCATAAAATAGGCAGCAACAGTGGCTACTGTGATGAGCAGAAAGATAAGCACCACCTTTTTGCGGCTCTGCAAAAACTGGCTTAACACTCCGCTGACAAGGTCTCCCGCCACCAGGCCGAGATAGCAGTACATGACGGCGTTGCCCGCGCTGACCGCGCCCTGGACACCCAGTACCTTGGCAAATTCAGGGGAGAAGGTGATAAGAACCCCCACCACGAACCAGGATGGGAGCCCGATCATGATGGTGTGCAGGAACCTGCCAAAGCGGTCTCGCGAGGTAAAGAGCGACAGGAAATTGCCACGGGAGACATTGCTTTTATCCATCCCTTTGAACATACCGGACTCTGCCACACTCAGCCGCAGCAGAAGCAGCATCAACCCCAGAACACCACCTATGAAAAATGCGGTGCGCCAGTCAAAGCTCTTGGCCACGATATTGGCCAGAATGGCGCCTGATACGCCGACTGAGGCTACGATCATGGTACCGTAACCCCGCACGCTTTTGTGCAGCACTTCACTGACCAGGGTAATCCCGGCTCCCAGCTCCCCGGCCAGACCCACTCCGGCAATGAAGCGCAGCAAGGCGTACATCGGCAGGGAAGTGACCATCCCGTTACAGAGATTGGCCAGTGAATAGAGGAAGATCGAACCGAACATTATCTTGAGGCGTCCCTTGCGATCACCCAGCACCCCCCAGATTACCCCTCCGATCAACATACCGGCCATCTGCATGTTGAGCAGAAAGACCCCCTTGTCGATCAGTTCCTGGCCTTGCAGCCCCAGGGCCTTGAGGCTGGGAACCCGGACGATGCTGAAGAGCACCAGATCGTAGATGTCCACGAAGTAACCGAGCGCCGCTACGATTACCGGCAGACCGAATATCTGTTTCCAGTTGATCTCCTGAGCTGTCTGTTCTCCGGCCATTTCGTATCACCTCCACCAGAATGTGTTGCAGCAGTATTTCATAATATCAGAGGGTTTTCCAGTGCAGAAGTTGAGGGTGATCATGCTGAGACTTCCAAGCAGAAGACGGTTGTAGGTCAGTTTTTGCCCCCTCCTTGTTATCAAATGGCCATCCAGAGGGGTGGTCCGTACGAGGTCATACATTAAAAGGCTGCTGTCAGGCTTCCAACGTGCTAACTTCAAGAAGCGCTCTGAAGGTTGGGGAGATCATTAAGGGGTCGCGTCTCCAAAAATCAAATTGCTCGATATAAGGCACTCGGCAAAGAATAAACATCCATCTTGCATTTATTCTTTGCCGAGTGCCTAAGCGTTGCCTTAACCATCTGACAAAGGAATATAACTAGGTGATTTCATGCGAAAGTTGAAGCTGAGCAAGGCCTTTACCCTGATGGAATCGGGGCCTGTTGTCCTCGTGACGACCCATGATGGGCAGAAAGACAACATCATGACTATCTCCTGGACAATGGTGTTGGATTTTACCCCGATATTTGCCATCACCACGGGTGAATGGAATCACTCTTTCGTGGCGTTGCTAAAGAACAAGGAGTGCGTCATTGCCATTCCCACGGTTGACATGCTCGATATGGTTGTCGGAATAGGAACGTGCTCCGGGACAGACACAGACAAGTTTGCAAAGTTCAAGCTAACGCCTGTGCACGGCAAAGTCGTCAGGCCACCCTTGATCAAGGAGTGCTTCGCCAACATAGAGTGCAAGGTCATCGACATCGTTAAGAAGCACAACATCGTTGTGTTAGAGGCGGTTGCCGCGTACATCGATACCGCACGCAAAGAGAAGCGCACGCTTCACGCTGTTGGTGACGGAACGTTCATTGTCGACGGGGACAAAATTGATCGTAGGAAGATGATGGCCTCCAAGATTCCATTCGGCGTTTAGCGTTAATTGGCAAGCCCAATTATCCATTGTTCCATCCCTGGTCGCCCCTTATCTGTACTGGCTTTGCCCTTCTTACCAGAACCAGCGCGACAAGGAACTACTTCTTCCAGTATTTTGAAGATGTTCTGACGCACTTCTGGAGTTGTATAAATGTATTGTAATCCAACGAGCAATCCAAGTAGGACGGGCGCTCCTGGCCTTCTGGGGTTCTGCAATAATGGGCAATCGTTTCAATCCTCGCCCGCCCAAGTAGGACGGGCGCTCGAAAAACTTGCCGCTTGATAAGGCCACAAAAATAGGTTTCAATCCTCGCCCGCCCAAGTAGGACGGGCGCTCGAAACAGAATTGTTACTAGAATCTATCTGAAAAAGTTTCAATCCTCGCCCGCCCAAGTAGGACGGGCGCTCACGCAATGACCATGCAATACAAAGCGGAGTTGATGTTTCAATCCTCGCCCGCCCAAGTAGGACGGGCGCTCCTGGCGGTCCTGTTGAACATATAGTTTGCCGTTGGTTTCAATCCTCGCCCGCCCAAGTAGGACGGGCGCTCAACGCCGGGGCGGCGTCAGGCGCAAAGTCTGTCTGGGTTTCAATCCTCGCCCGCCCAAGTAGGACGGGCGCTCTCACCCATTAAAAAGGGGTAAGTTTCCAACAAGTTATTCCACCAGTTTTGCGAACCCGGCAGAAGTTAAGCCTGAATAGGGCATAATCATCTTCCGTATTCCCCCTAAACATCTGATTTTCAAACATCGCGAACACCCCCCACTATTCGCACCAGCACCTGGTTCGCGCGTCATAAAAATAGCATACAAGATCAGCTGCTACACAACCAGGGGTTCTTCGTCGAAAAAAACGGTTCTGGTAGATCCGTACTCCTCAACCCGCTTTTCTCTAGGTTCGGTCAAACGATAGAGCCTCAGATTGTCCAGTTCCAGCTTAACCTCTTTCAACAGGCGGTTTCGTAACTGTTCGTACTTCATCTCATCCACCTGACATTCGAACACCGATTTCTGCACCCGCTGGCCGAAGTTTTTGCAGACCTGTGCCACCCGGCGCAAACGTCGCCGCCCATCTCTTGTCTCGGTATTAACGTCGTAACAGACAACGATCCACATAGTTGTACCTCGCAAGTTGAGAAGAAAATCCCCCGCCACCCCCCTTTACAAAGTGTGGAGTTTTTAAAGTCCCCCTTCAGAAAGGGGGATTCAGGGGGATTTCCTTTCATGGATGAATGTAAGGGATATACGTTTCCAGATCACCCCGCAGATGCCGCGCCAGCAAGCGAGCCTGAAGGTGCGGCAACAGGCCGATGGGAGTTTTTTCCGCCAAAAGCGGATGATCCACCTCCTCCTGCTTGCGTTTCTGATAGGCGGCCACCACCTCCTTGCGTCCCTTCTCATTCAGGTAGACCGCCCCGCCGGGTCGTGGCTCGAAATGCTCTATGGTTACCTGTTTGCGGTTGATCAGCGTGAGCGCAAGCCTGTCGGCAAGAAACGAGCGAAATTCCTCCATCAGATCCAGACCCAGCGATGGCCTCCCCGGCCTGGGCACATGAAGAAAACCCATCTGCGGATCAAGGCCGACACCCTCCAGGGCGCTGATGCAGTCGTTCAGCAGCAAGGTGTACAGGAATGAGATCAAGGCATTGACCGGATCAAGTGGAGGTCGGCGATTGCGGCCATTCATCGGCAGAGAATCCCGTTCCACCGGCTTCATCATCAATGTAAAAACATCGAAGTAGGCGGCGGCCGCCTCCCCCTCTAGGCCGCGTACGTGATCGGTGTCACGGGGAGTTCTCAGATGAAAGAGCGCATTGCCCTGAACATCGGCGGATTTCCGCAGGCGATTTTCCTCGTCAGGCGTTGCAGCTTCGCGGGCACTGCGCATCAGCACGTTGCGGGCATTCTTTACCTTGCCGGCGGTCATGGCTGCGGCAATAGCGGTGGTTCGCACCTCATCCTGCCCAGCCTGATACTGCACCTGCCGCAACAGCACGTTACCACTGGTTTTGCCTACCATGCGGCACTTGTAACGACCGTTACGGTCGAGGATCACCACGGCGCGGCCATCATCTGCGCACTTGCCCAGGAAGAACGGCGAAATCATGACATTGCCCATGGTAACGATAGAACCGAGATGATGCAGCGGTACCTGCAACTTCAGCTCGCCGCCAACTTCCACTCGCACGGTCTCGTGGTCCAGCGAAAGATATGCGCCTTGTGTCATTATGTAGAGTGTGTTGAGGAGTTGTTTCATGGCTCACCTTGTGCATTTTTAGTAGGGGCGATCCTTGTGACCACCCTGGTTTGCTTGTTTGTGACGGGTTTAACAATGGTCAGATCAAATGCGGGCGGATACAAGATTCGACACTACATTTCAAACAGGTTCATTGCTGCGCGGTGAAATCGCCGTCGCTCGGCTACTACCGCAGGTAGACAGGATTCTTTCAAAGAACATCCCTCGCAGCGTTTGTCATTTACCGGTGGCAGCATAATGCGTTGTTCCAGCATTTCTGAAGTCTTCTGCGCTACCTCTTCCACCTGTCGCCGCATGGCGTCAGTGTATATTATCTCCCGTCGCTCCCGTGAGCCGTGCCAGTAAAGCGCCCCCTTTTCCACCGGCACGTCAAACATCTCCTCCAGGCAGAGCGCTTGGGCGCAGAGCTGGATGATTTCCGGATTTCCCCTGCGGTGGCGTCCCGACTTGTATTCAACCGGGTAGGGGACACCATTGTGGAACTCCACCAGATCTGCCTTGCCAATAAGATTCAAGCGGCGCGACCAGATAGGAAGTGATCGCTCCAGCTTCACACCAGCCAGTTCGTGGGACGAGTCGTCGTGTACTTGTTCATGCACGTCTCGTCCCCGCATGGTGTAGAGATTTTCGTCCCAGACCTGCTCCAGATGAATCAGGGCGCACTGGCGGGGACAGTAGGCGTAATGCTCCAGGGCGGATATGGGGATGGGATTGGAAGCAAATCCCCCTAAATCCCCCTTTCTGAAGGGGGATTTTAAATCTACATCATTCACTGAATTCTCCTTTATGAAAACGGGACTTTGAATTCGCCTTTACCCCACTTTGTAAAGGGGGGCTGGGGGGGATTTGCTTTTGGGTTGCTGGTGTCGCCAGGGTGATTTAATAAACCGCCTCTTCCGGCCACACCGTGACTTCAATGCCGGTTGGCAGATTGCCCTTGTCAACGCTAATGGTGTAATCATCTTTGCTTCGAGGCAATTCCGAGTTTTTCGTCACTGCCACTCGATCAAACAGCCGTCCGGAAAGCTCATTGCCCAGATGACTTGTGTGTTTGAAAATTACGAGCTTTCTTGGGTTCATCTCTCCCCTTGCAGCGGCTCGGTCATGTTCAAAAGCGTTTATCAAGGATTTCCATAGTAATTTCAGGTCATCCTCAGAAAACTTGGTTTTTGCGGCATCCATAGCTGAAACAAATCCGTGCATTCTGTAGAGAGCATACGGAACCGTTGTCTTTCTTCCAAATGTAGAAGCGTATTCTCTACTTTCCTGTTTTTTTGCGTCTTCTTCTGTTGTCACAGCGCAACGTGTTATGGAATGCTCAGCCTGGAATATACGATCTTCGGATCGTGAAAAAGTAAATTGGACTGGCCCTCTGACCGTTCCGGCGCCTTTATCACCTGTTGAGAGGACTGCACCAAATGTCCTTATATCGAAATATTTTTCTGAAAGATTTTCCTGCCTACTGCGGATTGTATCTCCGGCTGCGGAATCAATTACCCTGTTCAAAACTTGTTCCTGCCTGATGAAAATGTCAAAAGGTGCCTTTAACTCCTTTTCCAACATTACATAATTCCTGACCTTCCTCTTGATGCAGACATCAGTAACCAGCCCATGCTGGTCTTCGGCATCCACTCTGGGGAGGTTGACCTGATCCGGATCACCGTTGGGGTTGCCGTCTTTCACATCAAACAAAAATACAAAATCATATCGGTTCTTGATTACTTCACTCATTGCTGTTTCTCCTTTATTTGTGGTTTATTCCTGCAAACTGTGTCTGTTTCTGATGGTAATATCCGATGGCAAACTGGCCTTGCTCTTCCAGTAGAAATAACTGTGGAAATTTCATAATATCAATGTCCTTGCACAACTCCTGAAGCTCCTTATCCAGCTTTACCGCCAGACCCGGTTTTTCGCTTTTCAGCTTGGTGAAGTGCTTTGAACTCAGATTGAACAGCCTACCAAATGCCGCTGCCGGAGATGTCATGGCATACGTGAAAAATTTTTCCCGAATTCCAGCGTTTTTGTCTCCCAGTGCCGCATATTGAATATTCTCCAACATTGCGAAAATCTGACCTAAAATGTAAGCAATCGGCCTGTCCCCTTGTATCGCTTTCTCCGTAATCATAAATCCATCTCCTTTGTTATTTCGATTCAATATGAGTTTAATGAGAGCAGCCCGCTCGGTGGTAAGTCCGTATTTGTCCAGCCGGGCGCGTTGCAGGACTTTTGTTAAAATCCACAATGGCATTGAAGAACTGTTTTGTAAGGCAGCTTTCCAAAGGTTGGTTGCAACCCTGGCAGTGCCAGTATCATCCTTGTCGTAACTGCCGTCGCTGTTCTTTCTCTGGCAACTTCTTGAAAGTTCGTACAACGGTGAGTAATGCGTGACTAATTTTTTCAGGTCAAAATCATATTTTTCGATGGCAATATCCCTAAACCAACAAGTGATTGAAGTCCTGAAATCACCAAGACTGGTTTCAATCCAGTCTCTTACCGCTATACGTGCAGCCGCTCCTGATAGTGTGCAAGAGTAAAAACGTTCGGGGTCAAGATAAAGAGCGTCTTTTTCCTTTCCTGAAGACAGGGAATCAATCATCCTTGCAACATCATTGGCAGACGGCGCTTCAAGCTGATCTATCTCATCCAACGCAATATTATTGCGAGTCCAGAACACCACTGTAGTATCTGGCCCTAATTTCCTACGTTTAGAATAACGGAATTGGAGCTTTGTCTTCCCATTCTTATCCGTAACAGGAATTTCTTTGCCAGACGAAAGAAGTGAGTTCAGCCCCTCAACATACGTTTTTGCGCAATTGGTACAGATTGATGAATTTCTGTTTCCTTTCAACCCATATGATTCAAAGGCATTTTCGTTATATGAGACAAGTGCGCAGCCTGCTGTTTGCCCATCCGGAACTTTTTTGATCATACCATGAGGTATATCCTCAACCGGATAATCGTGCTTGCCGCAGACAGAACATTGCCTTGTTGCACCGGACAACTGTTCCTGCTGCATTAATTCATATTTTGAGATTACCGCATTAAGAACTTCTGACTTTTCATGAATACGAATCGCTTCAGTCTGCACCCTGAATCCGATGTTTCCGGTTAACCTTTTCTTGATCTTTTTATCATTCGTAGCAGCAATTGACTCAAATTCTTCCAATGCCTTATCAAGACCAACCGTTTTATTGTTGTGATAGAAAGCAATAACCGGGGCTAACCCTTGCAACTGCTTATAGTCGGCAATTTTGTCCAGAAATAATTGATGTTTTTTCTTGGAAGAATCACCGCCAAAGCAAAGAACTTCTTCCGGCTTATCAAGCAACAACCTCGCTTTTCCTTTTTTTGCAGTAATCGCCTCCGCTGGTGATGGTTTGTCGTCAATGAACAGAAGTTGCTGAAAACAGCCATCATTGCTGATAACAATCTCCATCGAAACGATTTCTTCCTTCAAAGCATCATGTACCCATGCATCGTCATGTTTCTCCGCCCGAAGTGTTTTCCCATATTCACTCATCTCCCTGATCATAGCTCCGCCTCCGCTTCTTCCCGCTGGTTGAACTCATAAATCAAGGAGGAG
>JBAYZR010000067.1:0-12360 GCA_041672425.1 Pedobacter sp.
CCTGATTTCTTCGGGCGACAGCGTGGCCGATAATGCGAGCCGGGACAGATTTGTCGCCGCATATGAACAAAAGCATATCCTGCATCCAGGGAAAGCCGGCAGCCTGCTCCTGCATGTCGGCGCCGATGACTGGTCCATGCCGATTCCGATCGTCAAAAAGGGTAAAAGCTGGGGTTTTGACATCGGGAAGGGGGAGAAAGAAATTCTGAATCGCAGGATCGGTCGTAATGAATTAAATGTCATTGATGTGATCGACGCTTATGTTGATGCACAGCACGAGTACGCCAGCAAGGATTGCAGCGGTGGCGGCAAGGTTGAGTTTGCGCAGCGTTTCATAAGTTCTTCGGGTCGCCGCGACGGTTTGTATTGGGAGGCCGGGGAGGGTGGACAGCAGAGTCCTCTGGGACCGCTGATTGCTCAGGCGGCCAGGGAGGGATATACTCATGAAGGGGATATTTCGCCATTCCACGGCTATTATTTCAAGATTCTCAAGGGGCAGGGCAAATATGCCAAAGGTGGCCCGTACAGTTATGTTGTCAATGACAAGATGATCCTCGGGTTTGCACTGGTTGCTTACCCTGCGGAATTCGGGAATTCGGGAGTCATGACCTTTATAGTTAATCAGGAAGGGATCATATTCGAGAAGAATCTCGGTAAAAATACCCGGCGGCTTGCTGAGGCCATCTCGGTATACAATCCCGACAAGAGCTGGAAAAAGGTCAAGGTTCTGGAAAAAAGCACAGGAGATAAGCCGTGTCCTGCGAATGTGAAGCGGCAGGCCTCGTAGAGGCGTCCATCTTTCCGCCGTATTTCCACATCCGCTTGTATACTGCCCTGCCCAGGGCAAGTGTCTCAAAGTCATTGACACATTCCGGGACGAATTCACACAGCGGAACAGTGTCCGCCATCACGTCAGTTCGAATGGCTGCTTTCACCTGAATACGCATGAATTGTAAAATGCAGCAACCGATTCATTCAAGCGATTTATGGAAGCGCATTACACTTACTGTCAGCATAAACAATCCAATTACAGCCATCGCAGCCATCTGTGGCCAAAGCACATCAAGTCCCACACCCTTGAGGTACACACTTCTCAGAACTACCTGGAAATATCTCAATGGATTGATGTACGTCAGGTATTGCAGAAACTCGGGCATGCTGCTGATTGGAGAGCCGAATCCAGAGAATATTATTGAAGGCATGATAAAGAAGAATGACGTCACCATCGCCTGTTGTTGCGTATTAGAAACTGTGGAAATAAAAAGGCCGATGCCGAGCACGCAGAGTAGAAACAGTACCGTACCTAATGCCAGCACCGCCAGGCTACCTCGCAATGGCACATGGAACCAGAGTGTGCCAACAGCAGATATAAGCGCAGCATCAAACAGGCCAATGAGAAAAAACGGGATAGTTTTTCCAAGGATAAATTCCACTCGACGTATGGGTGTAACCATAATCTGTTCCAGAGTGCCGATTTCCCGTTCTCTGACCACGGCAAAAGCTGTTAACGTCATCACAATAATAAGCACGAGATTGCCTATTACTCCCGGAACGAAGAACCACTGGCTGCTCATGTCGGTGTTGAACCAGGGGCGTTTGTCCAAAACAATTTTGGGCATCTGTGCAATGGTGAGGGGTGAGTTGCGCTGCATTGATTCAAGTTGGTATTCGCTGGAGAAGTTGCTGGTGACCACGTTGACATAACCGATCCCTATCAACGCCGTATTTGAATTGGTACTGTCCACAATCACCTGGATATGTGCTGTTTGGCCTTTGCGTACATTCCGGGCGAATCCGGAGTTGATCTGAATGGCCATCGTAACGCTACCCCGGTCAATCACATCAGAAATCTGCCGCCGGTCTGTTAGATGATTTCGAATATCGAAATAGCGGCTGGCTTCAAATCGGGAAATCAGGTCCCGGCTTACTTTGCTATTGTCATAGTCAACGATTGCTGTAGGGACATGCTTGATTTCAAGAGTTGCCGCATAGCCGAAAACCAGCATCTGGATAATAGGAGGGCCAAACAGGAAAAACCTGGCTCGCTTGTCACGAAAAACCTGAATAAACTCCTTAATCAACATATGACGTAAACGGCCAATCATCCCATACCCCTCAGTCAAGCTTTTTCTTGAATACCCGCGTAGCGACAAAAGCAAGTAAGGTAGCAAACAGGGCAAGCCCCATGAAATCCTGCCACATCAGGGTAATGGATGTTCCTTTGAGAAAAACATTCCTCAGAATTGCCATGTAGTAGCGTGCTGGCACGATATGAGTGATAACCTGGATTACTGTCGGCATCTGGTCGATAGGGTACATGAACCCTGAGAGAAGGAATGCAGGTAAAAATGTTGCAATGAGGGATATTTGGCTAGCGGCAAGCTGGGTCTTGGCCACGACTGAAAAGAGATACCCCATCGAAAGAACAACGGTCAAAAACATGATCGAACTGAGGAAGAATATCCATAGATGGCTACGGAACGGCACGCCGAACCACCATACGCCCATGGCCGCACAGACACAGGTATCGAATAAACCAATCGCCATATAGGGAGCGAGTTTGCCGAACATTATTTCCAACGGCGTTACCGGCGTGGAGATAAGCTGCTCCATGGTGCCACGCTCCCACTCACGGGCAATAGTAAGAGAGGTCAGAAATGTGCCGACAACAGCCATTACCAGAGCCACCACACCTGGAACAATGGTTGCCATGCTTTCGAGACTTTCGTTATACCATGTTCTGGCATCGACACTGATTAATGGCTGTACCTTTGTTTTCCCCTGTCTTTGCAGCCATTGCATCTGAAGTTGCTGCGAATAGGCCTGGACGACAGCTTGGCTGTAACTCATGCCAAGATTGGCGCTATTGCTGTCTGTACCATCAACCAATGCCTGAATGCTTACTGTTTGCCCTGTGCTCAACTTATTCGAAAAATCGGACGGCACAACAATGCCAATCTGGCAGCGTCCCCCATCAATCGCCCGGATAAGGTCAGGGTAATTAGCAACGGTTTTGACTACGTTGAAATATACTGAAGACTGAAACCGTTTCAAGAAATCCTGACTCTGCTGGCTTCCTTCCATGTCGAAGATGTAGACCGGTATGTGTTTGGTATCAAAGCTGACCCCGTAGCCGAACGCCAGCATCATAACCAGCGGCATGGCAATGACAATACTGATGCTGCGAGCGTCACGCTTTATCTGAATAATTTCTTTGTCAGCCATGGCCAGCAGGCGGTTCCAGTTCATTGAATTGATTTCTCCGTTTCAGGCCCGTTGCGAACACTGGTCAGAGAGACGAAGACATCCTCCAGGCTGGGACGAATCGGCTCGATTCTGGTAGTCTTGATGCCCTGCTCCGACAAATAGCTTTTCACCCCGGTAATGGCCTCGGAAGCCTTTGCCACAACCAGATGGAGCGCATTGCCGAATATTGCGGCATCATCCACCCCTGGAGCGGTCTGGAGCAGTTCAAGGGCCTTGCCAACCTGATCACATTCAACCAATAACAGCTCACCATTCATGTATTTTTGTTTCAGTTCCAGAGGAGATCCGGAAGCAACAATTTTGCCCCGATCGATAAGCACCAGACAGTTACAATACTCCGCCTCGTCCATATAATGGGTGGTCACAAAGACAGTCACCCCTTCCGCTGCCATCTTGTGAATCATCTCCCAGAACTGCCGCCGGGAAATCGGGTCTACTCCCGAGGTAGGCTCGTCCAGAAACACTATCGGAGGGCGATGCAACACCGCACAGCCCAATGCGAGGCGTTGCTTCCATCCCGCTGCCAGAGTTCCGGCAAGGGAGCTTTCACGCCCGCTCAAACCAGCCATATCGATTGCCCAATCGATGCGCCCCTTTAGGTCAGACCTGTTTACGCTGTACATACCTGCAAAAAAATCGAGGTTTTCGATAACGGTGAGGTCGTTGTAGAGAGAAAACTTCTGGGACATGTAGCCTATATGCTGCCGAACCTGTTCCGATTGTGTCGCGACATCAAGCCCGTAAACCAGCGCTTGCCCGGAAGTGGGGCGCAGCAATCCGCAGAGCATTCGGATTGTCGTTGACTTACCTGCGCCGTTTGGCCCAAGAAATCCGAATATCTCGCCTCCATGGGCCTCCAGACTGATATTGTCAACCGCGATAAAATCACCAAATCGCTTAACCAGATCTTTAACTACTACTACAGGTGATTGGCCGTTCATTTCTCAATACCTTTGGAGTTATTCTTGACCGTCTCGACAAACAGGTCTTCCACTGTTGGTGTAGTCTGCTCAATCGATTCGAAAAGTAATTTGGCTTCCGTGATTATCGACCGGAGTTCTGGAATCATCCGGGATGCATCTTTCACAACAAGATGAAGACCATCACCGACGACCATCAAGCTTGAAATTCCATCATTACCGTCAAGCAGTTCACTGATCCCCCGTGGATTATCGGTAATAACTGAAAGTACGGCCCCGGGCATATTCTCTTTCAGTCGGGCCGGAGTATCACAAAAGAGCATGCGACCTTCATGTAAGAGAGCAATCCGGTGACAACGTTCGGCTTCATCAAGATAGGAGGTTGTAGTGAGAATAGTTACTCCCTGGTCGAGAAGAGAGTACAGAATGCGCCAGAAATCCCGACGTGAGACCGGATCGACACCATTTGTAGGTTCATCGAGAAGAATCACGTCCGGGGTATGAATCAAGGCACACACCAATCCCAGTTTTTGTTTCATGCCGCCTGAAAGTTTACCAGACAACCTGCTTCGGAATTCGCTCATCCCGGCAGCATCAAGCAGTTGAGCGGCTCGCATCTCTCTCTCAGCGGCCTTGACTTCAAAAATCTTCGCATAAAAGCGAATATTCTCATCAACGGTCAGTTCTTCATACAGGCCAAAGCGCTGGGGCATATAGCTTATCCGGTGCTTGGCAGACTCGGGTGATTTTACGATATCGAATCCGGAGACCATCGCGCCACCGGAGTCAGGCGTCATAACTCCGGCCAGCATACGCATCGTAGTGGTCTTGCCCGCACCGTCAGGGCCGACAAGACCGAATATTTCGCCCTTTCTGACGGAAAAGCTTAGATGGTCTACCGCGAGAATGCTGGGGAACGACTTCGTCAGTTCGCACACTTCTATGGTGTTGGGTTGTTCGATCATATTATTTCGCTGCTATCGTCTCAATCGATGCGTCTGCCGGCATTCCAGGCTTTAATTCGTGGTTCAGGTTATCCAGGTCAATCTTGATTCTGTAGACCAGCGTGACCCTCTCTTTAAACGTCTCGACGCTCTTTGGAGTGAACTCTGCCTGGGACGATATGAATGACACTCTTCCCTTGTAGTGCTTACCCGGATACGTGTCGCATATTACTGTTGCTGGCTGGCCAAGTTTGACCTTGGCAATATCGGTCTCACTTATATATCCCCGCAGCCAGAGATGGTCCAAGTCGGCAATGGTAACAACCGGAGTTCCTGGAGCCATCACCTCACCAACCTCGGCATGCCGAACGAGCGCAACTCCCGCTGTCGGCGCGAGCAAACTGGTATAACCGAGTCGTATTTTAGATAATTCGAGTGATTGGCGAGCCGTGCGAATACTGGCCCGGTTGATGGCGATCTGTTCCTTGCGGACCCCTTCCATTACCATGTCATAGTTCTGCTTGGCCCGTTCATAGGTGGCCTGAGCACGCTTGAGATTTGCAGCATAAATATCCCTGATTTGCGCCGAGACCTCATCCTTCTCGTAGAGTGCCTGGTAACGTGTAAAATCCGCTTGATTGAGTACGAGAGTCGCTTTAGCTTCTACCACTGATTGTTCTGCCGATTTCTTCTCCTGAATCCGGTTCCCGGATAACGATAGTTTCAGCTCAGCTTCCCGGTTGTTCACCGTGGCTTCATCGATACCTACCTGCTGCCGATAGTCGGACTGGTCGAGTTTGGCAATCAGGTCGCCAGCTTTCACCAACTGCCCTTCCTCAATCGGCAGTTCTGTTAGTCGTCCCTGAACCTTGAAGCCGACCACGCTTTCATGGGCCTCAATGTTTCCGGAAATTTTCAGGGTGGTCTCGGGTTGAAGGTTTCTGTACTTATTTACGTAGTAATACGTTGTTGTCCCGGCAACTGCTACAACAAGGAGAATGAGCGGGACTATTTTCTTCTTCATGGCTGTAGTACCTTTCGCGGAAATTGGTTGTCGATTCAGAATCATTCGATGCCAAGAAACAGTCGATAAATCTTTTCGGTATTTCCCAAGGCCTTGGCGAGAGCAATCTTAGCCTCGGTATGTTGGGCCAAGGCACTTATTTTGTTGTCCAGGGCACGCGATAAAGAGTCCTGGGCCTTTACGACTTCGATGTTGTTGACCACGCCGTTCCTGAAACGGTCGCTTGCAAACTGCAACTCCTGTTCGGCCAGTTCGAGACCACTTTTTGCAACGACGACCTGCTGATCGGCTGAATCAAGATTGAGCAGAGCTTCACGAATGTCCTGCTCCACGCCAAGTCGTTGGTCGGTTATCTGTTGATCTATCCGTTGTAACCGGCTCTCCAGTTCATGGCGTTCGCCTCTCCTGTCCATATCGAACAGTGTCATGACCAGATTTGCCTGAATCACGCCTGATGGTTCGATACCGCTGATTTCCTGACCGCTTCCGCCGTAATTTCCACTCACAGTGATTTTGGGGAGATAGCGAGAGCGAGAGGACTTGAGCTGCTCTTCAAGTGACTCTCGCTGGGAAGATAGAGACCGGTAATCAGGCCGACTTTCCAAGGCAGCCTGTACTGCCTGTTCAATCTGAGGCGCCTCCATTTTTTTGAAAATGAGCCTGTCTGAAAGTTCAAGTCGGGTAGCAAGGTCTAGACCGATACTTCGCGACAGAACCAGCAGGGTTTGCTGATACGAATTATTTGCGACGAGAAGATTTTGTCGGTCATTCGCAAGTTGCACCTGGGCGCGAAGTACATCAAGACCGTCAGCGACACCGGCTTCACGTTGATTCAGAGCCAGTTTTTCGAGCGTTTCAGATGTTCTGACACGTGATTTTGCTGTTTCCACCTTTGCCGCAGCATATTCCGCAACGATGTAATTGACGGCTACCTGCCGAATAACCTGGCTTCGCGCATCTTCGTAATCGTCCTTGCGGGCTGTCTGGTCTTTTTCACTGGCCTTGATGCTATGGTAACTCTGAAGGTCGAAAATTGTCTGGTCGCCGTAAACCCTGAAGTCATAGCTGGAGAACGGCCCGACAACGGAAGGTACATTTGGAAAACTTATGCCTTGAGCCTTCAGGTTTCGAGTCTGGTAGGCAAACGGAGTCTCGATGTGTATGTGTGGAAGATACAGCGATAATCGTCTATCGCGGCTGCCGCCTGCCTCTTCTATCCTTGTTCCGGCGATCAAGACGTTTACGTTTGCTTGCAGCCCTTTGGTAATTGCTTGATCCATTGACAATGTATAGGTTGGCGAGGATTCGGCGTATACGAGGTTCGTTGCTGCCGGTAGCGCTGCCAGAAGGACAAAGGATTTGAACGCATTTAGAATCATAGTATTTTCCTGTCACCACAGTCATTGGTTTGTAATTCACTACCTTGACTGGACGCCGCAGATAAAAACTTCGGTCATCTTCTTAAGGTTTGCCTCTAATGTAGTGTCTGGCGATAGTGACCAAAACAAGGTTGCGCCAAAAATCATCCGTTGGAAAGAATGGGCAATTTCAGCGCAGTGTTCCCATATTAAGATTCTACACAACAATTACAGAACCTCAACATATCTGTAACATTGCCATGCTATTAATGTCAGATATGAACTCATACAAAGCAGACCTTCACGTCCACTCCAGCCATTCCAACAAACCGACCTACTGGGCCATGCGCAAATTCAATGTCCCGGAAAGCTATACCTCACCCCGGAACCTGTACCGGGTCGCACGGGAACGGGGGATGGACTACGTCACCATTACCGACCATAACTCCATAAACGGCGCTCTGGAAATCGGTCATCTGCCGGGAACGTTCATCAGTTCCGAGATAACGGCCCATTTCCCGGAAAACGGCTGCAAAGTGCACGTGGTGGCGCTGCATATATCCGAAGCCCAGTTCCACTTGATACTGGAGCTTCGCAAGAATGTGTACGAGATGGTCGCCTACCTGCATGCGGAGCGAATTGCCCATTTTCTGGCTCATCCTCTTTATGCCCAGAATGACAAACTGAACCTGGAGATTATTGAACGGTCGTTTCTGCTCTTTACCACCTTTGAAATTAAGAATGGTTGCCGGGCGCACCGCTTCAACGGTTTTACCAAGCATCTGATTTCATCTCTCAACGAATCGGTTATTGAGCGCCTTTCCGACAAATATGATCTACAGCCGTACGGAGCCGTCCCCTGGGTCAAAGGTATCGTTGGCGGTTCCGACGACCATGGCGGCTTGTTCATTGCGCGGGCTCATACCACAGTCTACTGCACCCCAACCATTGACGGCTTCATTGATGCTGTAAGGAACGGCGACAGTTGGGCAGACGGCGAGGACGGAGGGCCGTTGACCATGGCCCACAGCTTGTACGGCATTGCCCACTGTTTCTACCGGGAACGTCTGGGTGACCGTCGGCGCAGCGCCACTCCATTTGTCAGCGCCCTGCTGGACCGATTTTTCAACATCGGCGAAGACAAGGGGTCGTTAATCGACAAGATCCGGCTTTTCATCCTCAAGAACCTTCCTGCTTCACGCAACCAGATGGGGAAAAGCTTCGAGGAACTCCTGGACTCCGAGGCGCGACTGCTGCTGAACGACACCGAATTTTTGGCAGGAATCCGCGATGCCGACAGCAACCGCAAGATTTTCGCGGTCACCAGCCGACTGGCAAACCGCCTGATTTTCCACTTTACAAACCGCCTGATGACCCTCTCGCTCAATGCCGGGTTCTTTGACTACCTCAACACCATAGGCGCCCTCGGACTGGTGCATACCCTTATTTCCCCTTATTACCTGGCCTTTCATCACCAACACAAGGGGAAGGAGCTGATTCGGGATCTCACGAAGGCCCTGCCTGAGATGCATTACAAGGAAGCCCGGGAAAAGATCGCCCTGTTCACCGACACCCTGGATGAGATCAACGGTGTTGCTATCACCATCAAGCGCCTGATCAGCACCGCCCGGAGTCGCGGGATAGAGCTGACCGTGATCACTGTCGGCAACAATGAAGAGGATGCTGTGGATGGCGTAAAAAAGTTCCAGTCGGTGGGTGATTTTGTGCTGCCGGAATACCCTGAATTGAAGCTCAACTTTCCCCCGATTCTGGATGTGATGGACTTTATCGAGCGCGAGGGTTTTACCCGGATACATATCAGCACCCCCGGCACTGTGGGTCTGCTCGGCCTTCTGATCGCCCGCACAATGAATATCCCGGTTGCCGGCGCCTACCACACCGACATTCCCCAATATGTGCGCAGCCTGACCAATGACGAATTTCTCGAAAAGGTAGCCTGGAGCTACATGATCTGGTTTTACAGCCAGATGGAAGAGGTCATGGTGCCTTCAATCGGGACCCGCGAACAGCTGCTCGCACGTGGTCTGGCGCCTGAGCGGATGAAACCGCTACCCCGCTGGGTGGATACGGACAGTTACTCTCCGGAAATGCGCAATACTGACTTCTGGAAGCGCCGCGGTATTGGTTTTGGCAGGGTCGTGCTGCTTTATGTGGGGCGCGTCTCCCGGGAAAAGGGGTTGGAGATGCTGGTAGATGCCTTCAAGGGACTCGTAGATGCCGGTGCTGCGATTGCCCTTGCAGTTATCGGGGACGGTCCCTTCAGGGAGGAAATGGCAACGGCCCTTTCAGGTTATCCGGTACTTTTTACCGGCTACCTGGCTGGTGAGCAGTTGCAGCAGGGTTATGCTTCGGCCGACCTTTTCGTATTTCCTAGCGCCACAGACACCTTCGGCAACGTGGTACTGGAAGCGCAGGCCTCAGGCCTGCCGGTAATAGTGTCCGATGAGGGTGGGCCGTGTGAGCTGATGATTGATGGAGAGACAGGTGCGGTGTTCCGCGCCAAGAGCCCAAGCGATCTGGTCAGAGCTATCAGATCGATGATCTCTGACACTCAGCGGATGACTCTCATGGGGCATAATGCGCGACGTTTCACCCTTGACAAAGCGCCAGACAGCAATCAAACGTACAACACCATACTGCAACATGACACCCCCCGGTCGACATGCAATGAAAAACCAACATTAGCCGACGCCTTGATGCCGTAGTGGCGGCCCCATGTGGCCGCCCTATCCCGCTTCAATTTCAAAGTCCGTTAGCCCTGAGCTTGTCAAAGGGTGATAGGGGAGCCGGAAAAAAACAAATATACCGTTTTACATCCCGTCTTCAGGCCGCCTTTGCCGCCCCTTCAATCGCAAAATCCTCAACGTAGCCCTGCTACGCCTGCGGTTTTGCTCAATCAGGAACGACAAATTCGACCTAAATCCGTGCGTAAAACTTGGTATATCAGTTTATTCCGACTCCCTAAGGACTTTTGCAAGAGGCTCACATGACTTGACTTATCAAATATGTGAATGCATAATCAGATGCATAATGATGTCGCTTTTTGTATTCACAAGAGGAACCAAATGGGCTCGTTGCTTATAGACACCAATATATATGTAGCCTTCAAACGCAACTATCAACCAGTGTTGCACCTACTTCGTCACGCTTCAGCTATCTTTCTAAACACGGTTGTACTTGGAGAGTTGCTTGCCGGTTTTCGTGGTGGCAATCGTGACGTCGAAAATCGCCGTGAACTTGACCAGTTTCTCGATACTCCTCGCGTTTCCATGCTGGCGATAGATGATGGCACTGCAGAATATTTCTCTCTCGTTTTTAACCAGCTCAAAAAGCAGGGAACTCCTATTCCTACAAATGACATCTGGATTGCGGCGTCAGCCATGCAACACGGACTGGCGCTTTCATCGTTGGATGGCCATTTTTCAAACATTGCCGGATTGAATATCATTTCCGGAATTCAGGAGGCAAAACAATGACAACCATGACACTGCGCGGTATCGACGATGTTCTTGCAGAGACATTGAAAGAGCAGGCACGGCAAAAGGGGGTCAGCCTCAACACATTGGCGCTACAGCTTATCCGTAAGGCTGCCGGACTGGACAAGCCCAAACGATTGACTCTGTATAATGATCTGGATAGTTTGGCAGGCACCTGGAGTGCTGAAAGTGAAGCAGAGTTTAACGCTGTGACGTCATCTCTTTCTTCAATAGATAAAGACCTCTGGCAATAAGTGCCTAATATCGATCACACGCTCCAGCGTCCCGTTGGGGTTTGGTTTGCGCCCCGATGGGGCGGGATGTTATAGGCCGGGGTGGAACCCCGGTTTGAGAAGACAACAATTATTAAACCCTGAAGGGGTGACATGGAGCTTGCGGTCTGTACGGTTAAACAAAAATTAGTGCAATGTTATGGTGTCCATTGTATAGTTCGTTCAGAACCTCTGTGGATAACCTGTTGATAACTTCAATTCCTCGGGAGGTTCTGAATTTCCAGCCAAATTTGCTCTCCAAAACAGCTAGTTGCAGCACAAGGGTCCGAAAGGACATTCCGGGGCCTCGGAACTGAATATTCAACTTCCCTCCTTGTCTACTCTTCGTTTGGTCCGAAAGGACATTCCGGGGCCTCGGAACTGAAACTTGGTGGGCAAAGATCAGGTTGCACCGTTACGGTCCGAAAGGACATTCCGGGGCCTCGGAACTGAAACTTCTTAAAATTTTCACCTTGAAAAGAAATTTGTCCGAAAGGACATTCCGGGGCCTCGGAACTGAAACTCCCCAGTGGAGACATTTACCTTGTCTATACTGTCCGAAAGGACATTCCGGGGCCTCGGAACTGAAACGCGTAGGGGCGACCGGCCGGTCGCCCCTGCTAATGATATGAGGTAGATGTTGGTGTGTGTGAGGGAACAGGGAAGATTTTAAAAGCCGCTTTACCGGAATGTTGTCGGTAAGGTGGCTTTTTTAGTTCCATAAGCAATAGAAAAGAGGTGACAGCATCCCGCCAGGGATTCCTGCCGGGTTATAACATGCCACCCCATTGGGGTTTGGTTTGCGCCCCGATGGGGCGATATGTCATAGGCCGGGGTATGAACCCCGGTTTGGGAAGATAATAATGATGAAACCCCGAAGGGGTGACATGCATGGAACTCCCAAGGTTTTTCCCGCTGAATGGAACAGTGCGGATTCGTTGCCCCAATTAAAATGAGAGCAGTTATGAAAAATGATAAGAAAGCTGCTGTGTTGCAAGCGTACTTCTAATAACGTTTCGTAGGAGGAACCATTAATGGTCAAAATCACTGCATCATTCAATATCGTAACACCGCTATT
>JBAYZR010000068.1:0-12357 GCA_041672425.1 Pedobacter sp.
GTTCTCCTTGCTTTCTGCCAACGAGGTGCGAACGGTGCTGAATACGTCGTAGACTGATTCCATCCGGGAACCTAAATCCGAGAGATAACTCTCGATGATGGCGCCGGCTGCGGCAGCGCCTACGGATCCGGCAAGGGTCCTCTCTGCAAAACGTTTGAGCTTCGGCAATTCAAACTCGGATATCAGTCCGTTCTCGTCCATTGCCTTGTTACCCTGGTACTCGCGTATGGCGGCAACAGCCTGAGCCTCGCCGATAAATTTGGATAAGAGGTTGACGAACTGCTGTATAGCTACCGGTTTGGTCAGCCGTTTGGTTTCCCTCTGCGTGTTTTGGGGAAGCGGGATGAATATATCTACGAATTTACCGGCCTGATCTTCTTCCCGGCTGCCTTGGGTAAAGAGTATGGAACAGCCCATATATCCTGCTATGTTCAGGAACATGCTCCAGAAAAAAGCGTGTGACAAGATGTCGAGGCCGGTCAATCCAAAGAGCTCGGTCGGTTTCAGTAGGCCGATACCAAACGGCCCTTTCGTAAGGATGTCACTCTGCCACCATCCTGATATTATGAGGGATGGAAGCAAAAGGGTATAAAACCATAGAACAAAACCGAGAAAAATACCGGTTATGGCCCCTGTTCTGTTGCCTCTGCGCCAATAAAGACCTCCTAAAAGCGCCGGTCCGAACTGGATCACGGCAGCAAAGGAGATAAGTCCGATATTGACCAGCATATAGGTTTCGCCAACAATGCGCTGGTAGATATAGCCCAGGAAAACCACCAGAAATATCACAATTCTTTTGAGGTTTATCAATAGCCTTGGGAACCAGTCCCTGGGCTTCAATCTGACGATTACCGGCATTATCAGATGATTCAAAAACATGGTAGAGATAGCTATGGATTCGACGATAACCATGCCGGCGGCCGCCGAGAAACCACCCACAAATGCCAACAGGGCCAACCAGGCATGGCCGCTTTGCAGCGGCAGGTTGAGTACAAAATAGTCGGCGCCGACTATGTCGCCGCTGTAGAGGATTCCACCAAATGCAATCGGTATTACAAAAAGGTTTATAAGGAACATATAGACAGGAAAAAGCCACATTGCCGTTTTGATATGCTCTTCATTCGAGTTTTCTATGACAGCAACATGAAACTGGCGGGGAAGGAGTATGATCGCCCCCATGGAAAGCCAGAGTGTGGAGAACCAGTTCATATGTGAGCCAACACTTTTCTCGTTTATTGTCACCAGATGATCAAATGTTGCATCTTTTGCCTTCAATCTGGCGAAAATATCGCCAAAACCATCAAAAAGGCCATATGTGACAAATAGGCCGATGACCATGAAGGCTAGCAGTTTCACTATTGATTCAAACGCGATTGCGGCTACCAATCCTTCATGCCGCTCGGACGATATCAGATTTCTGGCGCCGAAGATGACCCCGAAAACGCTGAAAAACAGTGCCGCCAAAAAACTGGTGTGGATGGACATGGGCGAGGCGCCGGGCATGAACGGCAAATGCATGTAAGGGTAACCACAGAGGATATCAAAGGTTGATGAGACCGCCTTAAGTTGCAGGGCTATGTAGGGCATAATACCGACGATGGCAATGATGGTGACCAGCGCTCCCAACAGCTGCGACTTTCCGTAACGGGAACTGATGAAGTCGGCGATTGATGTTATGTTATTTTCCTTGCTGATTCTGATAATCTTGCGCAGTACAATCCACCAGGAAAAGGTGGTGAGCGTAGGCCCCAGATATATCAGAAAAAAATCTATTCCGGTGGTCGCTGCCCTGCCGACGCTTCCGTAATAGGTCCATGTTGTGGCATACACGCCGATGGAAAGTGAATATATGATCGGATTGGAAATAATACTTTGGCCTAACTCCTGCCTTTTGTCGGCGTAGTAGGCCACGGTGAAGAGGACAAGGATGTACAGAAGGGATGTACCTAAGACAAGTTCAATGCTGAGGATCATAAGCCTACCCTCTCTTGCCTTAACTCCGGTTCAGGAACATACAAAGGGGGAATGATAGAAAAACAATATACCATAATCATCAGAAGGCGCGTGACAAGAAATCAGGTGCATTTTAATGGGATATGACGTAACACTATAAAATATTGCGCCAAAATCGTTATAATGTTAAGTTTTTGTAACATAGCATGATATAATCCAAACATAAAGACTTTTAGATTCAACACGAAGGTATTCTGCCATGACTACTAGTTCTTCCAAAAATATTTTGAAACCGGTTTCGCTTCTGGTGTTTTGCGTAGTGGTAATCAGCTGTATATTTCTATACTCGGTTATCAAGACCAACATGATCAACGATGCGATTCAGCACGAAATCGATCTGGCCGATACCATCATCAAGTCGGCGCGATACGCCATGCTCAAGGATGATCGGATATCGCTGGGTAATATGATCAACAACATCGGAGAACGGGAAAGTGTGGAACATATCCGCATCTTCAACAAAAAAGGGTTGATCATGTTTTCTGCCCATTCCGGAGAGATCCATCACCTTGTAGACAAAAATGCCGCAGGGTGCATTGTCTGTCATACCGGTCCGGTAGTTGCTACAAGAATGGGTCGCATGGAACAGGCCAGACGTTTTATCAATGAACGCGGTAAGCATGTGCTGGCTATAACAGCTCCCATCTATAACGAACCGGACTGCACCAGCGTATCCTGTCACTTTCATACTACCGGGCAGAAGATACTCGGTACTTTAGACATTGGTTTTTCCGAAGAGTTACTGCAAAAATCCCTTACCACAATGAACCGCACGATAATTGTCTTTTGTATAATCGTCCTGCTCCTGATAATTGGAGGGATAACCGGTTTGTTAAGACGAACCAGCCGTAGCGACGGCTCAGGCAGCTAACAGATTCCATTGGTTGTGTTGGGAAATCAACTTGAGATACTCAAGGAGACCGCATGAAAAAAGATGGAACAATATCACCGGCTACCCGATTGTGCGCTGTTATCGGCAATCCGGTCGCTCACAGCCTGTCTCCCGCGCTTCACAATGCTGCCTTTAATGAGCTGGGGCTGGATTTTGTATATCTGGCATTCCGGGTCGAGGATGCAAAAACTGCCTTGGCAGGCATGCGGGCGCTCAATAATTTTCGCGGCATGAGTGTCACTATCCCGCATAAAATCGAAATAATGAACTATGTGGATGAAATTTCCGAAGTTGACCGTTCTATCGGCTCCATAAATACGGTTATAAATGAAAACGGCAGGTTAATCGGCCTGGGGACCGACGGACCAGGGGCGCTTAAGGCTCTGATTGATGCCGGAGTGGAACTTGACGGCAACAACATCCTGATGCTTGGGGCTGGAGGAGCGGCACGGGCCATTGCCTTTACCCTTGCCCGAATGACCAAGCCGGGTAAGCTACTGCTCCTGGATGTCAATGAGACCATGCTCCAAGGCTTGGTGGTGGACTTGAAGAGCGGCACGGCTGCCTGCATAGAATCCGGGCTACTGACCGACAGAACCCTTGCGCAAGCAATGGACAATGCCGATGTGATTATCAATTGCACGCCGATCGGCATGCATCCCAACGAAGACGCTTCACTTGTCCCTGCCGAGCTTTTTCGTAGCGGGCAGGTTGTCTTCGATGTCGTCTATACACCACTTGAAACTAAACTGCTGGCTGATGCCAGGTCTCGCGGCCTCAAGGTTGTTTCAGGGGTCGAGATGTTTATCAATCAGGCGGTACTGCAATTTGAACGCTTTACCGGCGCAGAGGCGCCTGTCGAGGTTATGCGTAAAGTAGTAATGGAGCGGCTGGGACTATGAATATTGTTTTGATCGGATACCGTGGTACGGGAAAAAGCCTGGTTGGAGAGCTTCTGGCCAAACAGCTCAAGATGCAGTACGTAGGCATGGATGGGGCCATAGTTGCAAAATCCGGCATGCCGATACCGGAGATAGTGGAAAAATTCGGCTGGACAACATTCCGCGATAGAGAATCTGATGTGGTACTGGAACTGTCCGGGCAAGACAATATCATCATAGATACCGGCGGTGGAGTCATCGAGCGGCCTGAAAACATCGAAGCCCTGCAAAAGAACGCCTGTCTCTTCTGGCTGAAGGCTTCCGTGGAGACAATCGTTACACGTATTCAAGACGATACTGAACGACCGGCATTGACCGCCGGGAAAACGTTTATTGAAGAGGTATCGGAAGTCCTGGAGCAAAGGAGCCCCAAATACAAAAGCGCAGCACACTATGAAATTGATACGGATGAATCAACCCCGGAGCAAATAGCGGACAGGATTATAGATATCTGGACAAACAACATCCAATCCAACTACTTGCCCCCACCATAGCTGTGTAGACCCGAAAGAAAAAGGTTAACACCCAGATAGCAGAAAATAGTGGCGCAAAAGCCGATGATGGAAAGCCAGGCCGCCCGTTTTCCTACCCATCCACGTGTAAAACGAGCGTGCAGAAAAGCAGCATACACAAACCATACGATCAGCGACCAGGTCTCCTTCGGATCCCAACTCCAGTATGTTCCCCAAGCATAATTAGCCCAGGCAGCGCCCGTGATGATACCGATCGTGAGCAGCGGAAAACCTACCATGATAGCCCGGTAGTTGAGGTCGTCCAGCACTCTGATAGGCGGGAACATACCCATAATACTCGACTCCCCTGAAGTCTGCCCACCTTCGTCATGGCCTGCCTTGATCAGATACATGATGGAGATGCCGCACGCTACGGCAAAGGCGGCATAACCGAGGAAACAGGTAACAACATGGTAAAGAAGCCAGTTGCTCTGCAAGGCAGGGACAAGAGGCTCAATGCCGTTGTTCAGACCGAGTTGTGCCCAAGCCATGCCAAGCAGGGCAAAAGGCATGACAAAGGCGCCGATCACCCGGTATTTATACTTGATGTCAAGCAGGGCATAGATCAGCACGATCGTCCAGGAGAAAAAGACCACCGACTCATACAGGTTGGAAAGGGGCGCATGCCCAACACCAATATCATATGATTCTTTCCAGCGCAGAGCTATGGCAATGGTCTGGAGCAACAGGCCACCATATGCAGCAGCCATTGCCGCTACACCGACTGCCTTGTTGCGGCTTGCAAGAAACACAAAGAACAGCAGCATGGAGATAAGATAAGCAAATGTAGTTGTATTGAATAGAAGCGAACTGGTCATTATTTTTTCTCCTTGGTAAGATCAGTCTTGAGTTTATCAACCAGCCCGTCCAGGAAAAGCAGGAAGGATGCTTGATTCTTGCTGGCATTGCCACCAACCGTTACGGTTCCATTCTTTACCCGAATCCAGATACGGCGATGGGACATAAAAAAAGCGGCATAAACGCCAATAACCATCAGGAAACAGCCCAGCCAGACAATCCACACTCCAGGGTCTTTTGCCACCTGCAGCCCTGTGTACATTCTCAACTCAGCCCCCTTGTACTGAATGACCGCCCCCCCGTTGTGCTCTCTCGCATGCTGGATGTTCAGTTCAGGATAATTGGCATAAACCACGAATTGCTCGCTGGCGCCATTGGGTGAGTGCACCTCAACCTGGACCGCCGGGCCGGAGAGTCCTTGAGCATATGGGGAGATGTCCTCGGTTGCCTCTACAACATGCATACTGCTGCCGTCTGGCAGTGTAACCGATGAGTCGCTATTGACCAAAAGCGGAACCGTACCTTTGCCGTCCAGGCTGCTTACAGTAAAATGGTAATTACCGGTCTTGCCGTAGCTTGATTGATAAAAGGTAATACCCTTGTAGGACAGCGGGTCGTTAACGATAACGCGCACATGCTCGTAGTTCGGGACCGGTTTGCCATTTTCCAGTACCGTCAGGATACTCTTGAATTCCCTGGGTGCGCCAGTGCTATAGTAAGCGATACTGAACTTCTCGCACAGCACGGAAAAACCCAGGTCGATCTGCTCCTCCGAGCGCGACATGACACTGGAAACGCTCTCCCCTTCGAGAATGTTCACAGATCCTTTATAACCAAAAAGCGAACCGATGATTGCTCCGATAAATATAATGATGACGCTTAGATGAACGCAATAGACCGAGAGTCGGCACCAAGGGTTTTTTTGGGCAAAAAGGTGCCAGGCGCCTTCGGCTTCAGTCACCACCGGATTGGCAAATTCAACCCCAAGGATAGCGGCAATCCGCTCTTTGATTTTTTCAGGTTCCTCAGGGTTACTGAACGAAACCACTCCTGTGAGCGACTGCTCAAGACCAGTATCTAAAACCGTCCGCGGGCAGGTGATGATTTTCCAGATGTGAGGTAATCTCTTGATGGAACATGCGACCAGATTAACGGTCAACAGGTATAGCAACAGGATAAACCACCACGAGTGGTACATATCAAATAAACCTAGCGACCGGTAGAGTTTGAGTTTTGCCGGACTAAGCTGTGCCAGATATTCTGGTGGAAGAGTCCCTTGCGGGATGATCGTCCCGATGATGGAGAAGAGCGCCAGCGAGATAAAAACGAACATGGTCAGCTTCAATGAACAGAACAAATCCCAAAGGGATAGCAGGAAACCGCGTTGCTTGGTTGTCACGTTAAAAGACTCCTTTAATAGATGCCGCCTGTGATGTACCTTTATGGACAGGCATAGACATCACAGGCCGCTATAGATTTTGTGTATGTCGAAGACATTGACGCTCTGCCCTGAAATAATTACGGCATGTGCTGAATTAGACAAGGCTTTGCGGGGGAACAAATATTGGGAAGGAACTTGAGGCAATGACCAATATGGTTCGGGTAAAAGCAGGTACAAAACTATCAGGATAGTGGCGAATATGTATTTTGTATGGTTCATGGGCATAGTCAACTCGACTGAAACTCTAAAGAATTTTTATGCCTATGTCAATGCCGAAAAAGACCATCATGCCGTACTTTCAAAAATGAACCTCTTGACTGTTCCTGTTGCCATCGTTTCATTTGGTTTTTATTACTTGGCGTTACGGCTTACAGCATCTCAATAAATATTCGCTAACCCTGTCTTAACCAAATCTCAGCATAAGAGTACCATAGACCGACCAAGCCAGCACTCCAAGTGTTGTCAGTGCGCAGAGCAGCGCAAGAACATGGTGACCGGACGCATCTGTCCTCCGTTCCTCATACCCTAGCAGCATTCCCAGCACAATTCCGCCGATAATCCCGCCCCCATGAGCCCAGTTATTAATTCCCGGCATTACAAGACCAAACAGAACAAGACTGATCACCCATCCACTAACCTCTCGATAAACCGCAGAACCATAAGCGCCCCCACGACTTCGTCCATAATAGAGCAGTGAGCCTATCAAACCGCAGACCGCCGCCGAAGCGCCAATGGTAAAGGGAACGCCGGCCAGGTAGGAAACCACATAGCCGCATATTCCGCCTAACGTATAGATAATAAACATGCGACTGATGCCGTATTCCTGAATAACCCTCGGAGCGATCTGTCTCAATGCCATCAAATTGAAAATAATGTGAAATATCCCGCCATGGAGGTAATTTGCCGCAAGTAACGACCAGACCCTGCCATATCGATCAATAGGGATTGTACCCGTTCCACCAAGTAACAAAAGACTTGTCTCATCCGGTGAGAGCATACTAAGCGGATTGAGTGACATTCCGGTCCTGGAACTGAAAACAAGGGAAAGAATATAGAATAACATATTGATTGTAATGATAGACTTGATCAGCCAGCTACCATCCATAGTACCACGCCCCCAGGCAATCGCCTGCCACCAGACGGCGTTGCGTGATGTCCCGCACCATGAACAAGTAGATTCGTCGCGGCCTACCAACTGCCGGCAGCGTGGACAAAGTATGGCCCGTTGCGTCATTTCTGTGACCCCGTTCGTGTTTGTTTTGCTGAGTATAACATCAGGCAGCAGGTAATCCAACGGGTAAACAGGCTGTTTGCGTATAAAAATATCTTTCCGCATAATCGCATCAAAGCAAGCATCTGCCTGCTTTTCAGTTGAGCCGGAAGCCCGAATTTTTTTATCGGGCAGCATTATTTTGGAGACAAACAGTTTATTCAATGATAGTGTAAACAAAATTTAGAGTTTTTTACCCCAGTTGGATTTAAAAGTCCTCTGGGCTTTACTTCAGGGGATGCAAGATCAGGAAGCAAAACGCTCGGCGGCTTCATGATCAGGGATCAGTGCCGGGCATAACACGCGAAAGCAGGAGAAAGAAAAATGGTACAGGGAAAAGTTAAGTGGTTCAACGACAGCAAGGGTTTCGGTTTTCTTGAGCAGCAGGGTGGCGAAGATGTGTTTGTGCATTTCTCCGCCATCTCTGGAGACGGCTTCAAGTCTCTCGCCGAGGGTGATGAGGTTAGCTTCGAAGTGGTGAAGGGTCCTAAAGGCCTCCAGGCAGCAAACGTCACAAGGATCTAAGCTCTACCCGCGATATGCCCGATCAACCGGGACGCATATCCTATAAAAAGCCCGCAAATGCGGGCTTTTTCATTTCTTGCAGCATCCAGTTTTAAATTTTCCAACCGGCAAACCGTTCCAAGTGAGCCTCTTGCAAAAGTTAAAAAAACTGTCATTCCGGCAGGCTGTTAGCCGGAATCCAGATTCTAAATGACGGAAAAAACTGGATCCCCGATAGAAACATTCGGGGATGACAAACATTCTGCAAGAGCCTCAAGTTACTAAAACATTAACGAGCACGCTGTGAACGTTGCGGATGGCGCGCGGCAGGCGCAGAGGTCGAATGAGGCTTCTGCGGCTGCGACGTTGTCATACTCACAGGTTTTGCCGGCCCTGAATGAGTACTGCTGGCGGCCTGCGGCTTGCGGGAATGGGGTGGCCGCGGCGGGCGGGCAAATTCGCTATCTTTATGTGGCGCAGCAACACTGTAGTCAAAACCTTCTACAGTGCGACGCTCAAGCTGGGCATTCAGCGTCCGCTCGATGGTACGAACCATTATGGTGTCTTCGTTGGTGACCAGGGTAAATGCATCACCGCTTCGAGCAGCGCGGCCAGTCCTGCCGATACGGTGGACATAGGCCTCGGGCGTATTGGGAATGTCGTAGTTGATGACGTGCGAGATCTGCGAAACGTCGATACCGCGAGCAGCGATATCGGTCGCCACCAGAATCTGGAAGGCGCCGTCGCGAAAACCATCTAGTGCGGCCTGACGCCGATTCTGAGAGAGATTACCCTGTAGCGAAGCGGCCTTGTAACCAGCCTTTTCCAACTGTTCGCCAAGTCGTTTGGCACGATGCTTGGTGCGGGTGAACACCAGCACCGATTCGGTGTCGGTATGAAGCAACAACTCCAGCAGCAATGGCGTTTTGAGATGTTGTGCTACCGGATAAAGGGAATGGCTGACCGTAACCGGAGGAGCGGTGTTACCAACCTGTATCGTAACCGGGTTCCGCAGGATATCGTTGGCCAGATTGCGGATGTCTGGAGGCATGGTGGCCGAGAACAAAAGCGTTTGCCGCTGTTGGGGAATTTGTTTGAGAATCCGGCGGATATCGGGCAGAAAACCCATATCGAACATCTGATCAGCCTCATCCAGAACCAGCACCTCAAGGTGCGACAAATTGATGGTGCCTTGGCTGATATGATCCAGCAGCCGACCGGGACAGGCCACGACAATCTCCACTCCCCGTTTCAGCTTTTCAATCTGAGGATTTACTCCCACACCGCCATAAACGGTGATACTTCTAAGTCGGGTCTGCCGCCCTAGCTGGCCAATGGCCTCGTTAATCTGTTCCGCCAGTTCGCGTGTCGGGGCAACAACCAGGGCGCGAACACGCCCCCGTTCACCCTGCATCAAGCGATGCAGAATCGGCAGTGCGAATACGGCAGTTTTCCCGGTACCGGTCTGAGCCAGACCCATGACATCACGCCCTTGCATAACCACCGGAATTGCCTGCTCTTGAATTGGCGTGGGTGTTGTATAACCCGCAGCTACGACCCCGGCTGCAACCTGGGGATGAAAATTGAAAGTTTGAAACTCCATAAAACTCCTTCTTTCTTTACATTGTGTTAAAGCAAAAAACCCCGGCTCAGGCCGAGGCTTTTCTGTGTAGTTGACGTGATTGTGATTAAATTCTGGTTACATTGGCTGCCTGAAGCCCTTTAGTACCCTTGACAATATCGAATTGCACCGCATCACCTCAGATCAGTCCCGTTCCGGCTTTCGACTACGCAGTGCTTTTCTCCGCCTGCGACCCGCCTCAAGCTGCTTGCGCTTTTTCTTGACCGATGGTTTTTCGTAATAACGGCGATTCCTGAGATCTTTCAGGATTCCTTCCTTCTGCACCATACGCTTAAGGTCGCGGAGAGCCTTGTCGATGTCATTGGCATGCACGATGATATTCATATGGTACTCCTCACGTTTTACAAACAAAAACCCCGGGAGCTTCTAAAGTCCCTAGGGTTTTTTACTTCAAAAGATGTTTCAATATATCACAATGATTACAGGTTGTATGTAAAATAATTTGTAACTATTCACTTGGTACTTGGCATGGTTTCTGGACGTTCAGCGGGCAGAACGTTGGTTATATGATTAATAATTAGGCACTGATCCACGGCTTTTGGCTGGCGCGGCACATCACACTGCAATATGGATTCAATGATTTCAAGGTGATGGCTATTGGCACGCTCTGTGCTAATATCTCCGTAAGGCAGGACGTGAAGTAAAAATACGAATACTGGCAACGGCGCCATTTTCTGACAGGGGAATGGCGCCGTTTTTTTGCCGAATCAGTTGTCACCAGAAGAGGGGGTATATATGAAAATCGCATTTACAACAAAAACCGGTGAGATGATAGACCTGCACTTCGGCCAGTCTGATGATTTCCATATCTGGGAGGTTGGGCCGGACAACGCCGACTTCCTGGAAACTCTCAGCGTAGGCGAACATGGCAGTGACGAGGAGGATCGCATCGCGGCCCGGGCCAAGATTCTTTCCGACTGCGCCATCGTCTATACCATGCAGATCGGCGGCCCAGCCGCTGCCAAGCTTGTGGCTCTGAAGATTCATCCAATGAAGACGAACACGGAGGTCAGTCTGAAGGAGACCGTGGAGCGTTTCCAAGAGGTGCTGCGTAACAATCCACCGCCTTGGTTGCGCAAAGCGATGAATAAGGGACCGATTGCATCATTCACTGAAGATTGAAATCAAAACTACAATAAGGAGGAACACACCAATGGCATATATCACTGGACTGCGCAGGGACAAGACAGAATATACTCCACTGTTCATCGTGTCGATCGATGAAGAAACCTGCATTGGATGCGGTCGCTGCTACAAGGTATGCGTACACGACGTCTTGGCGTACGAGGAGCTGGACGAGGACGATTCGGCCAAGATGTTCATGAAGGTGGCCAATCCGGGCAAATGCATCGGCTGTCAGGCCTGTGGCCGCACCTGCTCGAAGAAATGTTTCAGCTTTGAGCCAGTAATGTTGTAACTGTTATCTTCCGAGGTTTGCTGCAAGGAGGTATAATATGCTGATCGCAGTCGCATCCATGGACGGTAAAGACATTAACCAGCATTTCGGGCATGCCGAACGTTTTCTGATTTACGACATGGCTGATGGAGAAGCCAGACTGGTGGAGGAAAGGAAGGTCGAGCGCTATTGCAGCTTCGATCCTGATCACCCGTTGCGGGGACATCTGCTGAAGGAAATTGCCGGGGCGCTTGGTGGTTGCCGGGCTGTTGTCACGGCCCAGATGGGGGATCATCCCCGAGGTGAGCTTCAGCAAATTGGCATAGAGCCGTTCGTAGCCAGCGGGCCGATCAAGGCTACGCTGGTGGAGCTGGCGAAGATACTCTGAATAAATAATGCTGAAGCTTCACAATGAGGTGATAGCCCATGGGCAACGGTTCTTTTAATTACTGCAATCTTCCCCCATGGGTGATCGCTTCGCGCCACTTCAACGAAAGCCCGCAGAGCCTTTCGATTCAGGGTGTTAAGGAGGCTAATCGCTTCCTGTTCGAGAAGTTGGTCGGCATTCCGTTTCAGGAAGACCGGGCCTTGGTGTTTAACGATTACATGTCGGTCAAGTTCCAGTTACATCATTGGCAGGATCAGACCGCCACCGCCAGCAAAAGTATACGAAACAGCTATCTTCGTTATCTCCGTGGCTGGATGATGGACTCGAATTCGGTGGAGGGGGCGGTGCTGAAACGCTGGGTGGAAAGCCGCATGGGTATTACTCCCAGCTTTCACCGGGCTCGAATTTCCGGGATTCACAGCGAAGCTTATTTCGACTTTTCCGTGGATGTTATGAAGGGTAGCGCACGTACCAACGCCATTCAGTCCCAGCTCGACCTGCTCTACGAATATGGCCAGTTTGAGCTGCCGCGCAAATATCCCGGTTGCGCAACCATATTA
>JBAYZR010000069.1:0-12291 GCA_041672425.1 Pedobacter sp.
CACGTTCCAGGTGATCCAGCAGGCGGCCTGGGGTAGCGACGATGATATCAACCGGCGCGGAAAGCAGGCGCAACTGCTCGCGGTATGGCATGCCTCCCAGAATTGATCCGCAACGCAGCTTTGTGCCGCGTCCGTAAGTGCGTGCGGCATCCATGACTTGGCCGGCCAGTTCACGGGTCGGCGTCAGGACGAGGATACGCGGACCTTTGCCTGGGACTGCGGATGGCACTGTGAGACGTTCCAGGGCTGGCAGTATAAAGGCGGCTGTCTTGCCGGTGCCGGTCTGGGCCGTGGCGATCAGGTCTTTGCCGGCCATAACCAGCGGAATAGCCTGTTCCTGAATGGGAGTGGGGATAGTATAGCCGCAGGCGATCACCGCCTTGAGGATGGTCGGATTAAGGCTGAGTTCTTCAAATGTCATGCGTTTTCCTTTTCTGAGCGGTGTCAGGATTAAAGCGCACACAGGCCGTGGGATCAAACTGATGATCCACGAGACAAGGACGGCAGTGCCGCGTGCGCAGGCTGCGCACTACCGCGCAACGTCATCATAAAACTGACGTTGTGTATTCATTCGCGGTAGTAATCTTCGCCTGCCAAACGTTCTGCCGTGTTTCAACAAAAGAGGATTGAATCAGGGGTCGGTAAGCGATGATCAAAAGAAAAACGACGGACACCATGCCGTCGTTTTGTGTGACAGTCTATTCCTAACTATAATGGTGTTTTTACAAGAACGCAAGTATTAATTTTGGCGAGGATCTACGACATAACAATGGGCTTTGTTGACAGAACTCTTTTTTTGCCCTAACCCATATTTATCACCTTCAAAAATAACTATTGTAAATACATGATGTTAAGGCATCAAAAAAATCGAAGTGGCACTACATTTCTGTTTTTTTGCGTTAGCAGACCAGTTTCTTTGTTCCTCCCGGTGATGGATCGAGACCCGTTTATTGTAGATCTCTTTCAGCTTCGGCTCGGCAACCGTTGCCTTGCGCATATGCAGCGTTTTACCATCCCGCTGTCTGAATGTGTTCGTCCCACTCGACACCCCCACAGCGTCATAAGAATCAAACCAGATATTACTGCACTGACAGACTCCAGCAGACGTCGATATATGGCAAGGCTTTCACGCATTGAGCAATCCAACGATCCAGACGGTAAAAGACACAACAAATACACAGCCCCATTTCAGGGCCGGACGCGCCTCAAATTGACCCCTGCCGGGAAATACTTTAAAAATGAAGACCAGGCTTGAAGTTATCCAGCCAAGCATTCCGGTTAGCAAAACCAAGGACCAGATATTGTCTGACATGCTACCTCTTTATTCCGAACATCCGGGAAAACACTGAACCCAACTTCAGCTTCCAGACCATTAAAATTGCTTCCCGCACAATCTTCCGTGACATCTTGGAACTGCCGGCATGGCGATCAATAAATATGATCGGCACTTCAATGATTTTAAATCCTTTTTCCATGCAAAGGTAATTCATCTCAATCTGAAAGGAATAGCCGTCTGATTTGACGTTGTCCAGGTTGATCGCCTCAAGGGCGTTTCTACGAAAACATTTAAAACCACTTGTGCAATCCATTATTCCAAGACCGGTCACAAAGCGTGTATAGACACTGGCGAAATAGCTGAGTATCAGGCGGCGAATCGGCCAGTTGACAACACTGACTCCATTAAGATAGCGCGATCCAATCACAAGATCACACCCCTTGATGGTTTCAAGAAATACCGGGAGCACACTGGAATCGTGGGAAAAGTCTGCATCCATCTCAATGATGTAATCAGCTCCCATCTGTAATACAGTCCTGAATCCGGTTCTATATGCAGACCCCAAGCCAAGTTTTTCAGGACGATGAATAACCATTATTCTGTCGTTGGCAGCGGCTAGCTCATCAGCAAGTATTCCTGTGCCATCTGGCGAGTTATCGTCAACAAACAGGATGCGAAGGGATGGATGCTGCTTAAGTATCTCCCCGGCAAGACGGACAATGTTATCCCGTTCATTGTAGGTAGGGATTACAACGAATGCCTTCAAGGTGTTATTTCTCTCCAGGACAGTACAGCCTTCAAATTCATAAGATTCCTTAGTTACAGAGATTTTTTTTGCAAGAACCTTTTCAATAATATCAGAACATGAACCTGCGCATGCTGATGTTCTGAAGAATGCCGATTCCTACCATGGAAGTGATCATGGAGGTACCCCCATAGGAAAAAAACGGCAGAGGCACGCCCACCACCGGGAACATGCCCATCACCATCCCCATATTGATAACAATGTGCCAGAAAAGCATGGCCGTCACCCCCACAGCCAAGAGCGCGCCAAAACGATCATTGCATCTCCGTGCAATATTGAGTCCCCACAACACCAGCGACAGATAAAGCACAATCAGCAGCAGACAGCCGATAAAACCCCATTCCTCGGCAAATACCGAAAAGACGAAATCGGTATGCTGCTCAGGTAAAAAGCTGAGCTGGGACTGCGTCCCTTGGACAAAACCCTTACCGATGATACCGCCGGAACCGACAGCGATCTTGCTCTGTATGATATGATAGCCGCTCCCCAAACGGGAACGTTCCGGATTAAGAAAGTCGAGAATGCGGTTTTTCTGGTAGGGATGCAATAGTTTGGCCCAGGCCAGCCAGGCGATAGGGATGGTTACAAGGATGAATGTCACGATTGCGGTCCAGCGCAGCCCAACGTATACAGTCATCGAAAGAGCGATCAGCAGGACAAGGGTGGCCGTACCCAGATCAGGCTGTTTCATGATCAGCAGAATCGGCGCCGACAGGATTCCCAGAGGGAAAAGCATATCCTTTACCGATAGGGCGTCAACAACCTGAAAATTATTGAAGAAACGAGCAAATGTGATGACAATTGTGATCTTCATCAACTCAGAGGGCTGGATATTGAATAACCCCAGATTTAACCATCGGGTGGCCCCCATGGAACGCCTGCCGACAATCAGAACCGCCAGCAGCAACACTATCAGGAAACCATATAGCCAGTAGGATAAATCCTCAAGGATATGGTAGTCGATGCTGCAAACCACTAAAGCTATTAACATACCGAACAGCATCCAGTTGAGCTGTTTGATGTAATAGGGTGCAGCAACGATCTTGTAGGGTGTTGTGGCGCTGTAAATATTAAGGATACCCAGCAGACAGATGACCACCACCAGTCCGGTCAACATCCAGTCAATATTGGTCAGCAATCTGCGGTCAATCATTGCTGGCCCCCTCGGAATTCAGGGGCTGGCTGCCTGACGGCGTATCCTCCTCGTCATCTTCACTGCCAGGAACCAACGCCTTCTGTGGCGGTTTCTTGGTATTGAACCATGCCCGCAGTATGCGTCCGGCAATCGGGGCGGCGGCTGAGCCACCATGCTTGCCATGCTCGACCACCACTGCCACGGCAATTTCCGGTTTGTCATATGGTGCAAAGGCCACGAACAAGGCGTGATCGCGATACTGGTAGGGTGTGCCCAGTTTGCTGTCGCGCAGTTTAATAACCTGTGAAGTACCGGTCTTGCCGGCAACCTTGATATCCCCGAGACGCGCTGCGGCTCCGGTCCCGCCTGCATCGTTCACCACAGCATACAAGCCCTGCTTGATCAGCCGGAACTTGTCCGCCGATATCCCGGTCGAACCGAGGATTTCCGGTTTGAACTCCTTGAGTAGCTTACCATCGGCATCAACGATGCGTTTCAGCAGGCGTGGCCGATAAACAGTGCCCTCGTTGGCAACGGTGGCAATCATGGAGACCATCTGAATGGGGGTCATCAGCACGTAACCCTGACCGATGGCCACCGACAAGGTTTCGCCATGATACCAACGCTTGCCGAACCGTTTCTGTTTCCATTCCGCGTTGGGAATCATACCGGGCTTCTCGTAGTTCAGTCCTATGCCCAGAGGTGAGCCAAGCCTGAATTTTTTTGCTGTCGCGGCAATACGATCCACCCCCAACTGCTCGCCCAACTGGTAGTAGTAGACGTCGCACGATTCGCGTAGCGACTTTTTCAGATTGGTAATGCCGTGTCCGTGTTTGTTCCAGCACTTGAAGGTAGAGGTACCCAGATCATAGGAACCGGTGCAGTTCACCGAAGTCGACTCGTTGATTTTGCCCTCCTCCAACCCTGCCAGAGCGGTGATGATCTTGAAGATCGAACCGGGCGGGTACTGGCCAGTCAGTGCCTTGTTCTCCAGAGGGTGACGGATGTCGTCCAAATATTCCTTCCATTTGGTCGCCGGCAATTTGCCACTGAACAGTGCCGGATCGAAACCGGGATTACTGACAAAAGCCAGGATCTCCCCAGTGTTTACGTCCATGGCGACCGCAGCGCCAGCCTGATCGCCAAAGACCCGTTCGGCGCTTTTCTGCATGTTCACATCTATGGTTAGTATCACACTGTTGCCTACCGTGGGATATGTCTCTGAAATAATACGTAAAACACGACCATGAGCATCCACCTCAAGCTGACGTCCACCGTCGCTACCGTGCAATTCCTGCTCCCAACTCCGCTCAATTCCGTTCTTCCCAATGTAATCGCCGGAATTATAGTCCTCATATTCTTTCCGGTTCATTTCATCCTCGGACAACTCACCGATATAGCCCAACAGGTGTGCTGCCAGTATCCCGCTGGAATACTCCCGCACCGGTTTCATCTCGATCTCCACCCCCGGCAGCCGCAGACGGTTCTCTTCAATAATCTCCACCTGGTCGCGGGTGATGTTGGAGGCCAGCACAATGGGGTAATATTTGGCTCGCCCCATATTCTTTTCCCAGCGTTCAGCCAATTCACCACGATCAAGCGTCAGTAACGACGCAAGCTGATTCAGAAGCGCTTCCTTGTCCTTCACTTCCTGGGGAACCACTGCCAGACTGTAAGAAGGACGGTTGCTGACCAGCACCTTGCCGTTGCGATCCATGATCGCACCGCGGGAGGCAGCCACCGGTACAAAACGCAGACGGTTGTTCTCGGACATGCTGCGATAATCATCGGCACTGAGAATCTGAAGGTGCCACAAACGCAAAAGCAGCAGAAAGAAGATTGCTCCGACTACAAAGGACAGCAGTATAATCCTCCGCTTTGACGCCATAATCTCGCGAACAAAACGCTGCTCTTTCATGCGACATCCTGATCGCGTGAAAAAATGGGCAAAAGGGCAACCAGAGAGGCGGCAAAAGAATTGACAAGGAGATGTGGGATAAAGCCTGCAACCATGGAATAGGCAATACCAGGGGTTTGTGTAAACATGAGCAGCAGTAGCAGGTTACCAGTGACAGAAACCAGAGTTGCAGCAACAACCGTGACTACGAACAGAAAACCGCTCTCGGCATAAAGCCGGTCAGCTACACTTTTGATAACAAGAAAGACAAGCAGAAAGCTGAATGCATTCAATCCCAGATAAAGCCCGCTGAACACATCCTTCAGCAAACCCAGAAACCATGCCAGAGGAGTGCCGAGTTCAAAGGAACTGCGTAGTGCCAGATAAACCATGATAATCAACAGCAGATCGGGTTTAAAGGGTGTGGCAACGTGGATCGGCAATACTGCTGCCTGGAAAACCACTGCGACTACAACAACACCCCCAAGCATCAGAATGCTGCGCCTATTCATAGCCGCCCCGCATCACTATCAGCACCTCTTCCAGGTGGGCCATGTTCACAACTGGGCGAATGGTCACCGTCTGAAAGATACCGTACTCGCCCCGTTTAACCATGGTGACTTCACCGATTGGAAGTCCCTTCAGGAATACGCCACCGATGCCGGAGCTGACCACCATATCCCCGACCTTGACATCCTCATCGCGGGTGGTGAACTCCAGGGAACAAAGTCCGCCCTCCTTACCCTTGACCACCCCACGAGCCCTTGAACGCTGGATGATAGCGGCAATTCCGCTGGCATGGTCAGTAAGCAGAAGCACTCGCGATGTGGAAGGAGCAACCTTGACAATCTGCCCCACCACCCCGTCAGCCGCAACTACTGCCATCCCATCGCGAAGACCGCTGGTGCTGCCCCTGTCGATAATCAAGGTGCGGAACCAGGAGGTAACATCTTCTCCAACCACCGAAGCCGAGAGGGTTGGAGCCTTGACCATGTTTTTCATCTCCAGCAGGTAAGCCAGCCGCTGATTAGACTTCTGAGCCTCGTTGCCTGCCACAACCCGTGCATTCAACTCCTTGATCTCATCTCGTAACCGGATGTTTTCGCGATGTACATCCACCAAACTGATGTAACCGTCCCAGGTATCCTCAAAAAACCTACTCAGGCGCTCGGCTGGTTTTAAAATCGGCGCAAAGACAGTCATGACACCACGCTCGATTACGTTGGCTTCACGATTTCGAGGTACATTGAGCGAATAGAAAATCAGCGCGACAAAAACCCCTGTGCCGATCAGCGCTATGAAACCATACTTCTTAAACAAGTCCATACGTTAATCCCGAAGGAGTGAAAAACGGCATACCGCAACCGAGCTAAAGCGTCTCTTAGTGGATGCCACAGAGATCAGCCTCGTTGTATACCCGCAAGAGATAGTCGCGGTATGAAGAATTAGGAGTGGCATCAATCACCGAGCGCATCTGCTCACAATCGATGAAGCCACGACGCAGGGCAATTTCCTCCAGACAGGCAATCTTGAGACCCTGGCGTGATTCGATGGTCTCAATAAAGATACTGGCTTCCAACAGACTTTTGTGCGTGCCGGTGTCCAACCAGGCAATGCCCCGTCCCAACCTCTCAACCATCAGTTCGCCACGCCGGAGATACTCCAGGTTGATATCGGTGATTTCCAACTCGCCGCGCGGCGAGGGTGCAATTGATTTGGCAACACCAACCACTTTTTCGTCATACAGATAGAGACCAGGGACGGCATAGTAGGATTTGGGCCTATGAGGTTTCTCTTCGATACTAAGTACCTTGTCAGCGCCATCAAACTCCACGACTCCATATCGTTCGGGGTCGTGCACCTGATAACCGAAGATACGGGCGCCCCCCTTAAACTCTGTCACAATCCGATCCAGGTTCATTCTGCCGTAAAAGATATTGTCGCCCAATATCAAGCTTACCGGTTGATTATTGATGAACTCCTCTCCCACAAGAAAGGCCTGGGCAATTCCCTTGGGTTCAGGCTGCACCTTATAGGAGATGGTGATACCCCAACGGGATCCGTCACCCAGAAGCGCTTCGAATCGCGGTATGTCATGGGGGGTGGAGATAAGCAGAACATCACGGATACCGGCTGTCATCAAGGTTGCCAGGGGATAATAGATCATCGGTTTATCATAAACCGGCTGCAACTGCTTACTAGCCACCAATGTCAACGGAAAGAGGCGGCTGCCGACTCCGCCAGCCAGGATAATACCTTTGGTGATGCCCAGTGCCATAGATGAGTCCTTTTGGATAATTTATTTAAATTTTTAAGTTTACACACCTGTCGGCTACCTGTCAAATTTGATCATTGATCTTGATCACGGACGTGACTGCGGCGAGCAGATCATCATAGACATCAACACCGGCAGGAATGTGCGCCTCCTCAGCCGAGCCATAACCGCTCCTCACCAGCACAGGCCTGCATCCGGCAGCTATCGCCGCCTCGATATCAGCCCGTTTATCTCCGATCATTAGCGACGATTCCAGGTCGATATCCAAGCGGCAGGCAGCATCAAGGAGCATGCCGGGCAGTGGCTTGCGACAGCGACAGGGCAAGGCGTAACTCCCCTTCCCGGCAGGGTGATGCGGACAGTAAAACCAGGCATCCACCTTCGCGCCAGAGGCTTCCAATTCTCTGGCAATGTGGCTATGAAGAATCTCAACATCATCTTCAGTATAGTACCCCCGCGCCACGCCGGACTGGTTGGTTATGACAACGACAAGGAGACCTGCCTCATTCAGCATCCTGATCGCCTCCGGCGTGCCTGGAACAAACTCAAAATCCTCGATTCGATAGAGATAATCCTTTTCCTTGTTGATCGTACCATCCCTATCCAAAAAAATCGCCCGCTTCATATAAATAGATTCCCCTTTGACAAACTGGCAGAAAAACACTAAAAAGAATAACTTAAATTAATTCACTTTGATAGAAACGGAAACAATATCATGATCGAGACCAACAACCTAAAAATCTCCGGGATTACCCCAATCATCGCCCCAGCCGACCTACGCCAAGTCTTCCCGCTGTCGGAAATTGATCGGGAATTCGTCAGCAGGAGCCGCGAACGGATCAAGGATATCCTCCATCGTCGCGACCAGCGCCTGATGGTGGTGGTTGGTCCCTGCTCCATCCACGACCCCGAGGCTGCCGTGGAATACGCCCAACGCTTGTCAACCCTATCCCAACTGGTCAGCGACCAGCTTTTACTGATCATGCGGGTCTACTTTGAGAAACCGCGCACCACCGTGGGCTGGAAGGGACTGATCAACGACCCGGACATGAACGGCACGCATCTTATTTCCAAGGGACTCGGCATCGCCCGTGGCCTGCTGAGTCGTATCACCCAACTGGGGGTGCCGGTAGCCAACGAAATGCTCGACCCGATTACTCCTGAATACGTAGCCGACATGATCAGTTGGGGCGCCATCGGCGCTCGCACCACCGAATCACAGACCCACCGCGAGATGTCCAGCGGGCTCTCCTTCCCGGTAGGCTTTAAAAACGGTACAGACGGCAACCTACAGATTGCCATCGACGCGATGAAAGCAGCGCAACACCAACACAGCTTCCTCGGCATAAACCGCGAGGGGCGTACCTCAATCATCCAGACCACCGGCAATCCGGATGTTCACATTGTACTACGAGGTGGCTCACGTAAAGTCAATTACTATCCGGAAGACATTAACCATACAGAAGAAAACCTGATTAAAAACGGCCTGTTCCCTACCATCATGGTGGATTGCAGTCATGGCAATTCCAACAAGGACTACCAGAAGCAGCCAGAGGTGCTTGAAAGCGTTATCCAGCAAATTCTGTCAGGCAACTCATCCCTGTCCGGAGTTATGATCGAGAGCAATCTGGAAGCCGGCAACCAGAAAGTTCCGACCGACATCAGCCAGCTAAAATACGGTGTCTCCATCACTGACGCCTGCATCGACTGGCAAACTACCGAAAACATCCTCCTGAACGCCCATGATCGTCTGAAGAAACGGAGATAATGCAATCGGTTCCTGGTTCCGGAAAGAAGCTTGTAACTTCTCTGAATCCGGAACAGGGGGCTGATTCTACTCTGCCTCGTACATCATGCGCATACCACCGGTGGCTCGCCCGAGTGAGCCATTGAACGTGTTTTCTGCCCCTTCTGCCAGCAAATCCAGATAATTGACCCTTCTCTTGGGCGGCAGGACAACTTCCGGATCACCTTTGATACCAGCCAGCCTACCGGCCTCCTCAATGGCATCCTGCAACGTCCCCAGACGGTCTACCAGCTTGAACGCCTTGGCTTGTTCACCAGAAAGGATGCGACCGTCGGCAATTCTACGCACCTCTTCGACCGGCAGTTTTCGTCCGGCAGCCACCGCTTGGACAAACTGTTCGTGAGTGTTATCGATCACTGCCTGTAGCATGGCCCTGTCCTCTTCGGAGAACTGACGCACCGGCGATCCTGAATCCTTGTACTTGCCGGTTTTGAGCGTATATGCCTTGATACCGATCTTGTCAATCAATGCCTCAATGTTGGAGAGCTTGAGAATCACGCCGATGCTGGCTGTGATCGTGCCGGGATTGGCATAGATCAGTGTGGCTGGAGCAGAGATATAGTATCCTCCCGATGCGGCCAGACTCCCCATGGAGACGATGATCTTCTTCCTGGCGGCAAACTTCTTAACCTCATCGCAAATCTCCTGCGATGGAGCAACAACGCCTCCAGGTGAGTCAACTCTCAACACCACAACCTTGATATTGTCCTTCTTGAGAAAATAACGTAACTGACGAATGGTTTCCCTGGAGTCGAGGATCATCCCCTTGACCTCTACCAATCCAATTCCCTGATTGCCAACAAGTCTGCCATCAGTATCGCCACCCAGTATGGCTTTGGCGATCAACACCGAAACCATAAAAAGGACCAAGAGAAACATAAAACACCCGGCAATTACAAACATCACTTTTTTTGACATGAACACCCTGCCTCGCTACAAAATTTAGTTTTAATTAAAGTGACCATTCTGTTACAGTAGAGATCGTTGATGAAATCAGGTAGACCCTCAACTTTCGCCATCCTGGAAATAAGCGCATCTGGAATAGAGGCCAGCCTTGGGAACATATCCTGACAAAAAAAGAGGTCAGCATATAAATAGTGTCTGGCCGAAAACTTATTTATTACAATAATAACAAATAGTTATATACTTTTTTCCGAACAAGGAATATACTTCTGGCGGTGCTAGAAGCCGAGTCCGATGCCGATGCCGTAACAGCCTGATTTAGACCGTTTTTGGGGTTGATCCATAGTCCGCTATCCCTTCATCAGCCTTACCACTCCAAATCTTCGCGTTTTGAATATAGTCTGGAGGTCTCATGAGATCGGTTTTTCATTCACAACTAAAGCTCGGTGAAGAGGATATTGCCAAAATAAAACTGGATCCCAAATCACGCGATGATATCCCACAACTGCTCGCTGGATTAAAATACATTTATACAACTCTAAAATTACGCCAGAACATCTTCAAAATACTGGAAGAAGTAGTTCCTTGTCGCGCTGGTTCTGGTAAGAAGGGCAAAGCCAGTACAGATAAGGGGTGGCCAGGGATGGAGCAATGGATAATCCTGGTTCTTGGAACCCTGCGTCTGGGCTTGAATGCAGACTATGATCGCATCCACGAACTGGCCAACCAGCATAAGACTGTCCGTCAGATGCTTGGTCATGGTTTTATGGATGATGAGAAGCAGTACCAACTGCAAACCATTAAACTGAAGTTCCTCTTTAAAAAAAAGTGCAATTCACCATTGATATCAGCATGATACATCAACATCTGCCTGCACGCTACTGTCTACATTCGAATTATGGAGAGAAGATCGAATGCACGTTGCTGCTCCTTTGATGGGATTGTATCCATGGTGAATGCCGGGGACTTGTCTCCCGGGTTTTTATAACGACATACATTGCGTACAATAGTTGACAGACATTTCAAAAGGGTTTGAAAGCTGTGAACCTCTGTTCCATCCTCAAGCTTTTTGGTTGCAACTTTTTTCAGAGCCTGGGCACTGCGTTTGGCAGCTGCCACCGGGTCTCTTGTCTTTTTTCCTTCCTTGTCATCATCTCCAAATAGCAGCGGTCGCCAAGCCTCCATCATGTGCCATTTGACGTAGTAGGAAAGCATGCATAAAAACAAATGCGCACGTACACGGTTTTCCAAGCGGTGATAGATGGGACGCACTTCAAGGTCGATGCTTTTCATGGAGCGGAAGGCACGTTCTACCTGGCTTAACCTTTTGTAATTGCGAATAGTTTCATCGCTGCTCATTTTGTTGCTATTTACACTGGTGCGAATGATGTAGATTCCGTCCAGGGATTTCTCTTCCTGTACGTTGGCTTCCTTGATCGCCCAGGTTATGGAGGTGTCTTTGATATCAAGTTCGATATGTTTGGACATCTTGTATTTGTTGATAACTTTACCTGTCCGTACGCCTATCTTGTCTTTATCCTTGAGCCGACCACTGTCAACCATTTTCCTGATCTTTTCCAATTCCACAACCGTGGCATCCAGAAGCGATTGCCGTTTGTGCCCTCTGAGCTTTGCCAGGTCGTGATTCTTGTACGCAATCAGCCGCTCACCAGGATAGTCGGGATGGGTGAATTCAAACAGGTTCTTCTCATCAAAAAGACCTGGCTGTATACTGTCGCTGCTGATCAGTTTACGAATAGCTCCTGACTTCAAGGCGGTAATCCAGTCTATTGCGGTCTTATTGCGGAGTTTATCAATATGACCCTGTGAGATCATGCCACGATCTCCAACCAGCGCCATCTCACCTATCCCGAAATCTTCCCTGACCTTGGTAACCTGTTCCATTACGGTCTTGGGATCCGAGGTGTTACCACTGAATGCGGATATGGCTACCGGTATCCCCAAAGGACTGGTCAAGAGACCATAGTTGACCTGCAATTTGCCCTGCTTGCCGTCACGGTTATAACCACGCGCCGCCAGAGGGCAATGTGTTCCCTCTACATAGCTGGAACTTAAATCATATAGAACCATTCCGCCTTCTTGCAGATGGCGAGCGGCAAGCTTTTTCTCAATAGCGCCCTGTCTGGTCTGTAACCAGTCCATGGCGCAATACAGTTCATCTTCACCAGCGCC
>JBAYZR010000070.1:0-12178 GCA_041672425.1 Pedobacter sp.
CGGGGCGTCCAACAAGGGCGTCCTTTGAGAATGCTTGAGCCGCTATGTTTGGAAACTTACAAGTCCGGTTCTTAGGGGGGTCGGGAGCCGCAAGGCTCCCCTCCTACCCGGTACACCACACCGAATGAACCGTATTAAAACCAGAAAAGGAATTGGGGTCAGGTCTTGCAAAGGAATTGGGGTCACAAAGGAATTGGGGTCACCCATTAAAAGGCTGCTGTCAACGGCAAAAACGTTCCCTATGCAAGAAAAATAGATTTTTTCAAGCCTTGAAGTTTTCAGTTTTCGACTTCGTTACCATTGCCGTTATTTCTTTCTATTTTTCGATGTCAGCCTTTGCTGCACCAGTCACCCATCAGGATCAAGGCGGTTGTCGAGAAAAGGAATTGAAAAGGAATTGGGGTCAGGTCTTGGAAAAGGAATTGGGGTCAGGTCTTGAAATAGGAAAAGGAATTGGGAAAAGGAATTGGGGTCAGGTCTTGAAATATAACTTTTTTAGGAAAAGGAATAAAAGGAATTGGGGTCAGGTCTTGAAAGGAATTGGGGTCAAAAGGAATTGGGGTCACAAAAGGAATTGGGGTCAGGTCTTGAAATATAACTTTTTTACAGAAAAGGAATTGGGGTCGGGGAGGCTAAGGAGACGGGGGAGGCTAACGCTGCTTGTTATGTTGCTAATGGTGGCAAAAAATAACAAGCAGCGTCATCTACTGTCAGCCCTCTTGGTTTCTCCGTGTTATTTGAAGTACGTGGTGTAACGACGGAGTACCCAGCAGTCCAAAATCTCCCCTTCGATCTCAACTTTGACATGCAGCCATGACCGCTTTGAATCGTTCAGGACTTCAAGTAACTGCCCAAGCGGTAGCGCCATCAAAATTTCGGACTGCATGCTTGGATGAACTCTGAATTGCAGGCTCGGTGCGGTAACGACTCTGTATCCTTTGAGCATCTCTTTGTTTATTCCATGAGGTACCTTCCTCGCTAGCGCTTTTACCTCTGTTGGAGTCCCTACCTTTTGCATCGCATTTTGAGCAGTGGTTACCCGCCAACCCCTTAAAATTCTCACCCGTCACCACCGGCTTGCCCGACCGCTTCTCAAACCGTGGGATGAATCCCACGACTGCCCCGCTGGGGTTTTTGTCGTTTTCGTCCTGTAGGGACGGAGTGATGGTAGACGGGGAATTCATTCCCCGGATCAACGATACATCGTATCCCACCGTCGCGTACGCGACGGATGAATGGGGGTCATCTCAATCCGTGGGATGAATCCCACGGCTACCATCAAGAGCCCCTATGGGGCTTGGGAAAAGAGGCGGGGTCAGCCCTTGACACGAGACAAAAGTAAAGAGCGAGGCTCAAACTAGGCAGAAACACCGGCCTAAAATCGCCGGTGTTCTCCCAAACCGTTATTCGCGACACGATGTCGCGTGATTATATGTGCCTGATATCACTTGCAAAACATCCATCAGACACCTGAAGTATCCCCTTCAGCGCCCTAGGCGGCGTGCTGGGTACGCGCTGTGTACTTGGTGCGAAGCCCGCTGACAATGTACCGAATCGGGTTTGAATGGCGACAGGAGAACCCCTCCGGAAACTCCATCCGGTTAAGGGCTAGGGCAGGACAATATGGTGAAACTAAATGAATGGTCGTTGACGCGCCGTCACTCGGGAGTACCAACCTACGGGAGTTATCAGGTTGAATGCATGTTTCTCAGGGCTTACATGCGTGGACAGGTTGCAGTGCATTAACGTCACTGCACGGGATTGTTGAGCCACCGGCGTTCAGGCTGCACCTAAGTTGTCCGTTAAGATAATCACGCGGAACGTGGAAACGTTGTCACTCCGCCATGAACGCGATGCATGGCAAGCCGACCGCAAGGCAGGCAGTTGGAGGGACGACTTTGAGATGTCGGAAAAAGCAAATGCCGCCCTGTAGCGGGGCGGATAGGGCATGAAACATGGCTTGGCACTAAAATCGGGGATCTTCCTTCCGCAACTCCGGTGAATGGTGCGCCCACGTCCGACTGGTGTTCCGTTGCGAGATCATTTGGAGAACCTCTGAAGATGGGAATGCAACAGACGGCCTCGGCCGGTGCGCCCAAAGACGACGCCAAGACATGGAGAAAGGTTAACTGGAACCATGCCCGCCGCGAAGTCAGGAGGCTGCAAATCCGTATCGCAAAGGCTGTGTTGGAAGGCAGGCAAAACAAGGTCAAGGCCTTGCAATACCTGCTTACCCGCTCGTTCCACGCCAAGCTGCTGGCAGTAAAACGAGTAACCTCGAATAAAGGTAAGAAAACCCCTGGCGTCGACGGTATTCTTTGGAAGACCGCTAAAGCCAGATGGCAGGCTGCTCGCAGCTTACGCCGACGTAATTACAAGCCGCAACCGCTTAAAAGGATTTACATCCCGAAGAAGAACGGCAAGAAACGTCCGTTATCAATACCCACCATGTTTGATCGGGCCATGCAGGCGTTGTACAAGCTGGCGCTGGCTCCGGTGGCGGAAACCACGGCTGACGGCAACTCCTACGGATTTCGGGAGGGTCGCAGCTGCGCCGATGCAAGTGTCGCAGCTTTTAATGCGCTGAGCAAACCGAATTCGGCACCATGGGTACTTGAAGCGGATATCACGGGTTGTTACGACAACATCTGTCAGAACTGGATGTTGGCCAACATTCCCATGGATCGTGAAGTTCTTCGCAAGTGGCTTAAGGCGGGGTACGTAGAAGATGGCATCTTGTACCCCTCGCACAAGGGAACTCCGCAGGGGGGGATTATCAGCCCTACCCTTGCGAACATGACTCTCGACGGGTTGGAGCGAATTATTCGCAATGCAGTCCCCCGGCGACGGCGTGTTAATTTCATCCGCTATGCTGATGACTTCATAGTAACGGGAAAATCACGCCGTATCCTTGAAGAGACCATCAAACCGGCGATTGAAAAGTTTCTGGACGAACGCGGTCTAACCCTCTCACCGGAGAAAACCGCGATCACGCACATTAAAGACGGGTTTACATTCCTCGGGCAAACCTATCGCAAGACCGGCAATGTACTGCACGTTACCCCGGCCAAGGAGGGAGTCCTCACCCTCAAACGAAAGGTGGGAGATTTAACCCGCAAATACGTCAGCGCGCCCATGCCGATTCTAGTCAAGAAGCTCAACGAGACGCTTCGCGGCTGGGGAAACTACCACCGCCATATGGTGGCATGGGAAACTTTTGTATGTGTCGATAAGTATGTCAAGGAGCAACTGTGGCGGATGGTGCGCCGCCGACATCCGAAAAAGTCCCGGAAATGGCTGTATCGCCACTATTGGCAAGTTCCCGGAAACAAATGGATGTTTGCGACCACCGATAAAACCGCCAAAGGCAAACTACGCAATTATAAGGTAGTTCTTCTCAAGTATCTGGGCATAAAGCGACACATCAAGATCAAGGCCGACGCCAATCCGTACCTGCCGGAACATGGCAGATACTTTGCGCGTCTAAGACATGATAAACCGTCACGACATCTCAAAGGTTTCACAAACCGCGAGCATCGTGCCTTGACCGCCGTAAAATCGAGGTAACAAAAGCCGGGGCGTCCAACAAGGGCGTCCTTTGAGAATGCTTGAGCCGCTATGTTTGGAAACTTACAAGTCCGGTTCTTAGGGGGGTCGGGAGCCGCAAGGCTCCCCTCCTACCCGGTATCTGGATATTAGAATGACAAACTATGAGATGAATTACGGCGTCTCGGAGGCTGCTCGCATCCTTGGAGTGGACAGAGATCTGGTTAAGACTTGGGGATATACCTTTCGTGACTACTTAACCCATATTTAACACCTTCAAAAATAACTCTTGTAAATACATGATGTTAAGGCATCAAAAAAATCGGAGTGGCACTACATTAGTTTTCGCTGTAGACACAAGCCGGGCCGCATAACGCTACGCCAGAGACTCAATAGCTGCCGGTACCGGCTGCGGCACAAGCTCTTTCTGACCCGAGAGCAGAAACTCGATTCGTGAACAAAGAAATGGCCATTCATCTTTCGCAAGAGAGAAATGCCTCCCCAGGTTTAGAAGGGTGCGCTGACGTACCTGTTTCCCCACACGTTCCGAGGCTACCAGCCGGAAGGTGGAATAGGGCTCTCCAATGGTAGCGTTTCTGGTTTTTGTCTGTCGGATAAGCATCGTGCCAAGGTTGCCGACACCACTTACCGGTTTCACGTCAAAAACACATTCCCCGTATCCTGCCATCCAACCACCCGCACCTCGCCCTGCCGGTAGCTGTCGCTGCCACCGTAAATCAAAACCGGTTCCATGGATAGGTCTTGCGCCAGGGCTTGCCATTTCTTTAGCCCGTTAAAGGCTTCCGGCTTAACGGTCTTTCCTGATTTTATCTCCACCGGCATGAGTTTTGTCCCCACTTCGGCGATTACATCGACCTCGTTGCCGTTGTTGTCGCGCCAGAAGAAGAGGTTTGGCTGTTCGCCCTGGTTGAGGCGGGATTTAATGAGTTCCGCGACCACGCAGGTTTCAAAGATATTGCCACGCAAGGGGTGCGTCTCGATCTGTTCAGGTGTCTGGATGCCCAGCAGCCATGAAACAAGACCCGCATCATAAAAGTAGAGTTTGGGCGTTTTTACAAGACGTTTGTTAAAGTTTGCATGGTGGGGGCGGAGCAGGAAAATTATGTAGCTTGCTTCCAGAACCGAAATCCATGCCTTGGCGGTGTTGTGAGTTATCCCGCACTCTGTTGCGAGCGACGACAGATTGAGCAGTTGCGCGGTTCTTCCGGCGCAGAGCCGGACAAAACGCTGGAACGTGTCCAGTTCCTGAATCTTAAGCATCTGCCGCACATCCCGTTCGATATAGGCGGTTACATAGGCGCTGAACCAAGCGCGCGGCGTCAGGTTGCGATCGTGGATCGGCGGGTAACAACCGTTGTGAAGCAGGATGTCGGCCTGGGCTGGTAATCCGCCTGCTCTTGCCAGTTCCTGAAATGAGAAAGGGAGCAGCTCCAAAAAAGCGGTTCTGCCGGCCAGCGACTGGGTGATGCCGGACAAGAGCCCGAACTGCTGCGAGCCGGTCAGAATATATAGACCCATCCGGCCGTCGGCGTCGACACGCGTCTGAAGGTAAGAGAAGATTTCGGGACAGCGTTGTACCTCGTCGAGAACCGCGCCGGCGGGAAAGCGCTCAAGGAACGAGCGTGGATCATCATGCGCCAGGAGGCGAAGGTCGGGGTCTTCCAGTGAGGCATAGGGCTTGTCCGCAAAAATGGACTTGGCGAGGGTAGTTTTTCCTGATTGACGCGGCCCGGTTATGGTGATGACCGGAAAACCACGTAAAAGGGTTCGGATGGTATCTTCGGCGTCTCGTGCGATCATGATTGGATCATACATCATTTATACAAATTGTCAAAAGCTTATACAAATTGTATAAATGATGTCGTAGGCCTGGCTAGTGGTTTGTCGCGTAACTTGGCAAAATTATTCTAATATCCAATCCGCTCTCGCTCTGTTCCCCGCTCACCCAGACGGACAACTTTAAGCACGGTCGAAAGTTTGAGTCCCGGATGCATGATGACGTTGGAAAACGCCGCCATCAATTTGTCTTTTTCTTCAATCGCTTTGTTGCGTGGCGCCCCTGTTAATGGAGACAGCTCTTCGGCAAAAGACCAAGCTGCGTCACGCGCCTTTTCCATGCTGAAATTGATGACGGACTTTTCCACACTACCGAGGAAGCTGTTCATTATGCCGAGAATTGGCCAAATTTCGGCCAGTTCATCTTGTACATTGCCGACAAGATTGGCCAGTACTTGATTGATTTTTTCGAAATCACCCTTGAGATTTTGCAACTGATCGGGCGAAACCGTTTCCGCGGCGGCAATGCCGAGATCGAGATTGATGTGCGCATTCATGCCCATGAGCAAATGCTGCAACACTATCGGCCACCAGCGATCGGTTACATCAAATGCGCGAGCCCACGATTGCGTGGGAGTCTGTCGGGTTTGGTGTTGGTAACAGGCTTGAATATAACGATTGGCGAAAATAACATCGAGGCGTTCCATGCGCGGGCCGTCATCGAAAAAATTATCCTTGATGCCTTGTTTTACCCGTATCGTAACTTTGCGGTAGAGCGCGGTAAAGTATCCAATGCGGGAGTTGTTTTCCTTGGCCCAATCGATGATGTAGGTAAGTTGATTGATTACGTCATCGATTGTTTTGGCGGGTATTGCAATTGAAGCGGGGAAATTCTGAGCAGACATTACTTATCCTCTCAACAGGAAACGGTATAACGGATGGTGCGTGGCCGGGAGAGAAAACCTCCCGGCCACCCGATCTCTTTTAGTTGAAACCGCCGACAACAATGTTCTCGGATTTTGTGTTGTTATCCAGCCGTTGCCAGCCCGGGCAACTATTGCCGCTACAGGCCGGACCGGTGAACCGCCAGATCTGGCCGTTGTTGTGTCGCTGATAAATGTGAGAGCCGGATACGGCAATCTGCTGGGTCTTGGCGTTGTTGTCCAGCATCTGCCAGCTGGGACAGGAATTGCCGCTGCATGGGGCGCCGGTGTAGCGCCAGATTTTGCCGTTGTTGTGCAGCTGTACCAACTGGTTACCACCGGCGGCGATGGCCGTGGTCTTCGGGTTGTTGTCGAGCATCTGCCAGCCTGGGCAGGAGTTACCGCTGCAAGGTGTGCCGGTGTAGCGCCAGATTTTACCGTCGTTGTGCAACTGAAACAGTTGGTTGCGGGCAGCTATGATGCGCGTGGTCTTTGGGTTGTTGTCGAGCATCTGCCAACCAGGGCAGGAATTGCCGCTACAGGGGGTACCGGTGTAGCGCCAGATTTTACCGTTGTTGTGCAACTGGAATAGCTGATTCTCGCCGGTGGCAATGGCGACCGTACTGCTGTTATTGTCGAGCCGTTGCCAGCTTGGGCAACTGTTGCCGCTACAGGGGGTACCGGTATAACGCCAGATCATGCCGTTGTTATGCAGTTGAAACAGCTGCGCACCGGCGCTGGCGATGGTTGTGGTCTTCGGGTTATTGTCGAGCATCTGCCAGCCTGGGCAGGAATTGCCGCTACAAGGTGTACCAGTGTAACGCCAGATTTTACCGCTGCTGTGGAGTTGGAACAGTTGACCTCCGGCGGCTGAGATACTGCGGGTGCTGGCGTTGTTATCCAGGCGTTCCCAGCCCGGGCAAAAGTCTCCTTCACAGGCTTCGCCGGTATAGCGCCAGATCACATGATCATTGTGCAATTGATAGAGAGGATCGACGTGCAACTGGTAGAGGTCGTTACCGGCGGCGAGCATGCCGGTACGCGGATTGTTGTCCAGGCGTTGCCAGCCGGGGCAGGAGTTGCCGCTGCAAGGCGTGCCGGTATAGCGCCAGATCATGCCGTCGTCGTGCAATTGGTAAAGCGCATTACCAGCCGCGGCAACGGCCACCGCCTTCGGGTTGTTATCGAGTCGCTGCCAACCGGGACAGGAGTTGCCTCTACAGGGTGTGCCGGTGTAGCGCCAGATCATACCGTCGTTGTGCAGTTGGTAGAGGTTGTCATTTGCGGCTGCGATGGCCGTGGTCTTCGAGTTGTTATCGAGCCGCTGCCAGCCGGGGCAGGAATTGCCGCTACAGGGTGTGCCGGTGTAGCGCCAGATCATGCCGTCGTTGTGCAGTTGGTAGAGATTGTTGCCACCAGCCGCGATAGCCGTGGTCTTCGAGTTGTTGTCGAGCCGTTGCCAGCCGGGACAGCTGTTACCGCTACAGGCTGTACCGGTGTAGCGCCAGATCATGCCGTCGTTATGCAATTGATAGAGTTGACCACCGGCTGCCGCGATAGCGATTGTCTTGGTGTTATTGTCGAGCCGCTGCCAGCCGGGACAACTGTTACCGCTACATGCTGTGCCTGTGTAGCGCCAGATCATGCCGTCGTTGTGCAGTTGATAAAGCTGACCGTCGCCAGCCGCGATAGCGATCGTCTTGGTATTGTTGTCCAGCATCCGCCAGCCGGGGCAGGAATCCGCACTACAGGCCTGATGGGTTGATTGCCAGATCTTGCCGTTATTGTGCAACTGATAGCTCTCACCGCCATCCGCCACAATGGCAATAGTCCTGTTATTGTTATCCAGTTTTTCCCAGCCCGGGCAGGAATTGCCGCTACAGGGTGTTCCGGTGTAGCGCCAGATAGAAGCGCCATCCTGGCCCACGAAACGCACTGTGGAATAGACCCCGAGGCCTGTGGCCGCGGGCAGTCCGGGAGGCGCGGTGGCCGAGGCCCAGGCAGCGACCACGAAGTTGCCGACGCAGGCAATACCGTTGTAGTCGCCGTATTTCGGACAACCGCCGCCGGTGCTACAGGTCTCGCCAGCCGGACAGCCGCCAGCGCTGAAGTCACAGCGTGCGCCGCTGCCGCCTCCCGCCGGTAGACGGCATACACCGGCCAGTTGCGGCTGTGTGCTGCACGATTCGGAATCATTGCTGCTGCGTGGCGCACAGGGCCAGCCCGAGGCGCACTGAGGATCAGCATTGACCGACAGATTCCACAATGCTCCGGAACTGGAGCCCAGGAAATAATTGGTGAGATCGTTGTTGGCTGCGGTGGCGGCGCCACGGTCGTACCAACCGGCCCAGACGTTGCCCCGGGTAGAGCAGGACCATGGCATAAAACGGCGTACCGAGGCGCTGTTACTGATGTTCCTGCGGGTGGGGAAGGTCGCGCCGCGGTCATTGGATTCCATCGCCACGATCCGTTCGCTGGTTCCGCCGTTGTTTTCCGCAAAGGTCACAAACAGATGATTGGCGTTATCTGGATCAGGCGCCACAGTGGGACTGCTCAGGGTATTGCCGTTATTACAGCGATCGAGTCCACTTACCGGGCAACTGACCCCGCCGCTGAGGGTGGCCACCGTCACCGGAAAGCCCGCGACCGGTGTGAGACCGCTGGCGCATGAGGAAAAACGGTTCAGCAGCACGGAGTTACCGCTCAGGCTGACCACATACACCGCGCCGTCCCTTCCGACAGCAATACGAGGCAGATCCCCTGCGCCAGGGACCGCGGCGGTGGCGGTCCAGGTGACGCCATTGTTTTGCGAACAGGTAATCGAAGCTGTCGCAAAGCCGGAACCGATGCTGTTGCAGTTCGCAACCGCCCCTGAAGGCACGAAATTGCGCCACACCGCGTAGAGTTGATCGCCACCGGCCGCCGCGTTGCGGCTATCGGCAGCCAGATGCTCCTGATCCGGAAAACAGACCCCGGCGCCGGTACTTGGGCAGCGTGCGCTGTAACCCTGTAGCGCGAAGCTGGAGCCGTTGTTGGTGGAACGGCTCACCGCATTGGTACAGCCGCTGACGTTAAGCTGAGCCGCGGTACCGCTGGGAGAGGCGATTACATCGAGATAGAAATTGCCGCTTGCGCCGCGCCCCAAAGAGGGGTCGTTCAGACCGAACACACCGGTGGTTCCGGCGCTAAAACTTGCCCCTCGGTTGGTGGAAAACGACAAACCGCCATTACTGGCGATTACCACATTGCTGGCGTCCCCATTGGCGGCGATCTCCAGCTCCCCCACGCCGTTTTGCACCCGCACCATTGCGCCGGTTGCCGCTGTCGCAGCGGTCGGTAGCGGGGCAATATCAATGATCGGAAGCAGGCTCTGAGGCCGCTGAAACAATAACCGGCGTTTCTTCTCCGTGTTCTGCAGGGACTGAATAGATTTGAGGACGTCGGCCGGTTTGCCGGTAACCGCGAAACGCACGCTACGGGTGATCTGTTTCGCGCCGCTTATAAGATTCCGCGGCGCCTCCGGCAGGGTTGAGGTGTCAAACAGCACCACCTTATCGCCCTGGGCAATGGCAATTATGTGGCGTTGCACCGTGACTTCGGGGGCAAAAGCCTCGGCTTCTTCCTCTTCCTCCCCCCGTGCGCCGCGGCGCGGCAGTGTCTCGGTGAATGTAGTTTCAACCGCGGGCCAGCCGCCTACTTCGCTGAAGGTCGCCGGTACATTGCGGGATGCGGCAATGGCCTCCAGCCGCTTCAGCGCATCCTCGTGATCAATTCGGGTCTCGGTAGTGATAAACATCCGTGCCACCGCATACTCACCAAGCTTTCCGGGTTCCCTGGCGGTCACCTCAGGTGGGGCTGCGCGCATGACCACGAGTTCCCGCGCATTGGTGTACTTTACAGCCGACTCTTGCCACGGAGCGCCGAAACTAATTGAGGACTGGGGAGCAAAGGGGAGTACTTTCATGTTTTCATTCTGTTGAGCCATGCTCACAGATGTTCCGGAGAGGACTGCGAGTGCAAGCAAGACAATGGTTAGAGCACATTTTGCGATGTTCATGACGACCTCCTTACTTAGTATGAGGGTAAACACTGACAAGAAAACCGAATATTTTCCGAATGTAACGGTTGTTGAGAAAATATATCAGATAAATTTCATATAGCTACTTGGCTTTCAAAAAAAATCTTTAGAAGACCGCTAAAGTCTTTTGTTGTCGAGATGTTGGCTGGTAATTCACATGTTCTTACCGGTTGTTGAAATGAAAAAGAGAGTAGTTTTGGAAAGGGGGGGACGAGTGGTGATTGGTTACTGAGCATCTAGTAGAGGTTAAGCGCTGCCCGATTTCAGGAAAGCTGGTACACGCCCTGTGGCCGGTCGATGTTACCGCCCCTGTCCAATTGAGTAGTCACGTTTTTTTTGAATGATCGTGCCATGAGAGAGTTCTCTTATTGCTCTACGTTGCTCCATGCGCCTGCATTTCAGGCTCAACTGTCAAACGGAACCCCATGCCATGCAGCAGTTTTGAAATACTGCTGAACTCCGGATTACCGCGCTTCGATAGTGTCTTGTAAAGGCTCGACCGGCTGACATGGGTCTTTTCTGCAATGGCAGTCATTCCGCCTTGACACGTCACGCAACGCCAGTAAGAACGCTTCTCTGTCGTTGTCTTCGATCACTGCATTGAGAAACGCTGCGGCGTTTTCAGGGTCTTTCAGCCATTCAAGATGATACTCGTCATAGTTTCCGGTTTTTCGTGTCATGTCAATTATCCTCTCTGTTCTCGGTAACTGGATTGCCGTCGGTATCGAACAGAGGCTTACCATTTTTATCGGTTACCGGCCATGCCGGATTCCGTTGCACTGCGACACCTACGGCATGTGCCTCGATCTGCATATCGTCACGACCTCTTTGTTCAACAGGCGTTCATCGTTCTTCCAGGAACGCTTGTTGACTTTGGCATGCTTTTTTATGTACTCTTTGACCAGATCTTCGATGGTATCCGCAAGACGGCGTTCTTCCTTTTGCTGCCGCTCCTCGGCTCCACGGCTAAAGAAGTGGCCCAGGTTTATAAGCTTCGCTGGAACATAGAGACCTTTTTCGGCTGTTGGAAACGTCACCTCAAGGTATACCACCTGATTGCCTGGAGCAAATATGGTCTCATGGTTCAACTACTTGGCGGACTTATCACCTATCTGCTGCTTGCCATCTACTACCGGAAGCAGCACAACGAACCGGTCAGCATCTCAAGGGTACAAGAATTACGCCATCAAATTGCGAATGAAGTAGCCGAACCCCAGAGTCAAAGAACACTAAAATCAGTACAATCTAATAAAATTAGGCGATTAAAGCAAAAACGCCGTCATGCAAAAACTTAGCCGGAGACAACTGAATTTATTTCAAACTTGCAAAAAAAGGAGATGGGACATGTCGGTAAAAGACAGGTTTTTTCTGGATCGGGACAAAGCGACGCTGGTGGTGATCGACGTGCAGGATAGGCTCTGCATGGCCATGGATGAGAAGATCCTCAGCAAATTGACCAGGAATATCGGAATTCTGCTGGAGAGTGCTGTAGAGTTGAACGTGCCGACGCTGGTCACAGAACAGTATGTCAAGGGCTTGGGGGCGACCCTGCCGGAGCTGAAAGAAAAGGCTGCCAATGCATCGTATTACGAGAAGATGAGTTTTAGCAGTTGCGGCAGCGCCGGGTTTGTGGAGGAACTTAAGGCCAGCGGGCGGACCCAGGTCATCATCACCGGTATGGAGACGCATGTATGTGTACTACAGACCGTGATCGAACTGCGCGATGCCGGGTTTGAGGTACATCTGGTCAAGGATGCTGTCATGAGCAGGGACAAGCACAACTGGCAGACCGCTGTCGAGGCCATGATTTTGACCGGGGCTGTCCCGACCTGCA
>JBAYZR010000071.1:0-12004 GCA_041672425.1 Pedobacter sp.
AAGCGAAGCAATCAGTGACCGGGTATAAGGGTGGAATGGGTTTCGGAATAACTCGCTGCTGCTTGCTGATTCCACGATGCGACCGGAATACATGACATAGGTGTAATCCGAACGCTCGGCCACAATACCCAGATCATGGGTTATCAGGAGTATCCCCATGTCCGTGGATTCGCTGACAGAGTCGATGAGTTCCAAAATCTGCGCCTGAATGGTAACATCCAGGGCAGTGGTTGGTTCGTCGGCAATCAACAACGATGGACTACAGGCCAGGGCCATGGCGATCATAACCCGCTGACGCATGCCGCCGCTGAGCTGATGGGGGTAGTCGCGCATGCGATCACCGGCCGATGGGATGCCAACCTTGCTGAGCAGTTCGGCGCTACATGCAGCGGCATCCTTCCGGGACTGTTTCCGGTGCAGTATGAGCGGCTCCATGACCTGGTCGCCAATGCGCAGAACCGGATTAAGCGAAGTCATTGGTTCCTGAAAGACCATGGAGATGCGGCTGCCGCGTACCTGGCGCATTGCATTGTCAGACAGGGATAAGAGGTCGGTGTTGTCCAGAAAAATTTTACCGGATTTGATGAAGCCAGGAGCAGGGATAAGACGCATGATGGAAAGCGCGGTCATGGATTTGCCGGAACCGGACTCCCCCACCAATGCGACGGTGGTACCCTTGTTGATAGAAAGAGTGACCCCGTCGACAGCGTTGACAATTCCTGCCGGAGTTTTGAAGCAGGTATGCAGGTCGTGTATGGAAAGAAGATCCGGCACGGATTACCTCTGTTTACGATTAGACGGTCAGACGTGAGCCACGCCTGGCGCCGATGGCAGAAACCAATTCCTGGATGGTGGTGTTAGTTGGATCGATAGCGAAGCTTCAGACCGGTCAACAGGGCATTGCACACTAACGGTATGATGTTGGCCAAAATCAGCGGAAGATCGTGGATTAGCATACCGTAAATCATCCAGAGCGCAACCCCGAAAAAAAGAAGAAGTGGCTGCCAGATTGAGATGTCCCGGGCGTGACGGGTCCGTATGGTCTTTACAACCTGGGGAATGGCGGCGATGCTGGTAAGGGCGCCAGCCACCAGCCCGATAGTGGTCGGATTCATGAGCGCTTTCTGCCGTCGAACCCAGCGACGGCCCAGTCGATCTGGGTCATCATCCCCCGCAGGATTGATACCTCGCGGATGTCCAGTTCCGCCCGGAAAAAAATCCTGCGCAGTGAGCGCATGATGTGCTCCGGGTTTTGTTCGTTGAGAAAGCCTATCTTGAGGAGGCAGGTACCCAGCTGGCTGAACATCGACTCCATCTCCGCAGAGGTAGCCATTTGCATATTTCGTCCGCCACCAGGTGAGTTTCCGGCCTTGCCCAGTTCGTAGCAAAATAGTAGCACTGACTGGGCCAGGTTGAGAGATCCATACTGCTCTGCCGATGGGATTGTGGCGTGCCAGCGACACAGGGAAAGTTCGTCGGTGGTCAGCCCGCTATCTTCACGACCAAAGACGATGGCTGCCAGGCAGTCTGGTTTGGCCTGGTTCGAAAGACAGGTGGCGACTTCAGGGGGAGAAAGGATCTCCTGGCGGTATTTGCCATGTCGTCGCGTGGTACCCACAGTCAAGGTACAGTCAGCCAAGGCTGAGGGTAGATCAGGAAAAATTTCGGCCTGTTCCAGCAAATCCTTGGCTGCTACAGCAAACTTGAGTGACTCCGGATGGAAGCGGTCACACCCCTTTACCAGCCGCAGCCTGGACAATCCCATGTTCTTCATGGCGCGACAAACCATACCGATGTTGCCGGGTGACTGAGGCTCAACCAGTACGATAGAGACGCTTTCTGCTGATACGATCATATTTTATTACCCCTGAGGGCCTTAAGGACACGCATTCTTGCGAGCCGTTCGCGGGCCGGTTTCTTCAGTTTCCAGGCGTGGTACAGGTGTGCCAGCCAGATTGCCATGATGAACCCCAGCAACACAAGCATCAAGTAGTGTTCGTATTTGTTCACGTCATCAAGAATAAGCGAGGCGCTTTTGCCAAACAGGTATCCGGCCAGCGAGAATACGATTGCCCAGGAAAGGGCGCTTATCAGATTAATCCAGAGGAAGGTGCGCGCGGGAAGAGTGGTGATGCCAAGAATGATAGGGAGTACGATACGGAATCCATAGGTGTAACGGGAGATAAAGGCTACTAGTGAACCGTATTTTTCGATAAGTCGCAGAGCCTCGCGGAACTTGCGTGCAATAGAGTGGAAGCTTCGCAGGAGTCCTTTGCCCTTGAAACGACCGAGGTAGAAGTAGAACTGATCACCGAGGAACGAACCGGCAAAGGCGGTAGCGATAACTCCAGTGATATGTAGATAACCCCCGAAGGCAAGAAAACCAGCCATGATAAGAACGGCCTCACCTTCGAGAAATGTGCCAACAAACAAAATCCAGTATCCGTGGAGTTCGAGATATTCTCTGAGGTGTTGCTGAAGGTACTCCATTTGCCCTCGTTGACAGGAAAAACGTCTTATAACTGTGGGTTATACCGCAAGTCGCCCGGCAATCTCCGATTTCATCAGGTCAATCATTTCGGAGATGCGGGCCTGGTCGTCTATCGCTTTGGCGTCTTCTTCCACCAGTCCGAGAAAAATACCGGTTTTTGTACTGTCAAACAGAATTGAACTGCCACCGGCTTCCTGAAGCCGGTTTTTTATGACTTCTCTGCCCTCCCTGGAAAGATATGCCATAGCTACCTCCATCAGATCGTCAACCAGTTCGGACAATTTCTTGTCACATTGTTCGACGTCTTCAGTGATAGATGTCTTCAACTCCTTTTTTTGTGATGTAGCGTTCCGCGTGGAAGCTGCTTCCCAGAGTTTGCCGAGGTTTACCATTTGCAGCAGGTCATAATGCATGAGCTCTTCAATCGGTTTAGTGGTACAAACATCAAGACGAGCGCCTTGAAGGGCTGCTATTTTGCGGGATTCCTCGGAGGATGTCTCGATTGCTTTGGCGCCATCATGATAGAAACCGATCGGCTGGCCGTTCATGTAAAATATCATGGCATAATGTTCGCTGGTATAAAAGTGCACCACGCCGTTAAGCCACTGGTTTTTGAGTTGTGTCATTATGCCTTTGATGTCAACCTGCCTGACTTCATTGCCATTGAACAATTTGGCGCCGAGTACCAACGCATGGGCACACATTGCAAGATCGGTTGTCATGCGATAAACGTTTACTTCACCGCCTGTTATGATAATTTTGTTAAAAAGAGCGGAAATGGCGTCAAAACCGGTTTTATCCCGACCATCCTCGGTGCTGATGACGCAGATCAGCTTCCCCTTGGCAAAAATACAATAAGACTCGAAAGTTGTTGATAAGTAACTGAGATAACCGGTAAAACCACCCTTGCCAAGTTTTTCCAAGACATCTGGAATAATGATTTTTTGAGCGGAAACATGTTCGTAAAGTGGATTTAACTTTGGCAAAAAATGCATTGCCGCGTCCCCCGAATGGTTGTCGATTGTGTATCTGCAATTGTGCGTAGTCTGATTGTAGTTTTTGGGAGAGTGAAGTGTTTTTACGGTACTGTATTTGGGGGAGCATGTCAAAGCAAATTGCCATGGCATAAACGTAAAAGCATAATATAACCAGCTTATTATGCTTGACAAGCTGGAGTCTATACAGTAATTTCGTGCGTATCAAATCGAATAATTAGTAATGCACTTTGGCTCTGTGTGGTCAGAAGGATACATTGTCAGTGAACACAAAAAAAGAAAAACTCATCGAAGATGCCCAGCGATTTACACTTCGTGGCCAGTTGGACAAGGCCATCAAGGCCTATGAGCAGGTGCTGTCGCTCGATCCCTCCGCCATCAATCACCGCCAGAAACTGGCCGAACTCCTTGTTAAGGCAGGGCGTATTGATGAGGCGCGCGCTACATTCGAACTTGTTGGTAAACATTATTCTTCCAATGGTTTTTATCTTAAGGCTATTGCAGTCTATAAACAGTTGCAGAAGCTTTTCCCAGGTGACGTTTCCATAACCGTGACCCTTGCGGAGCTTAACGAAAAGCACGGTCTGGTGGGCAATGCCTTGGCAGAGTATAAACAGGTCTATGATTATTACGAAAACGACTCCAATATGGAGGATGCTCTCAAGATTCTTGACAAGATGCAAAATGTTGATCCGCAGAATATCAACATCAAGCTCAAGCTTGCGGAATCATACTTTCAGATTGGTAAAAAGGATGAATCGTACGCTGTTTTCAGCCGATTGGCATCACTCCTTCAAGAACGAGGCGACAACGCGGCTTTTTCAAAGCTGAATACACGAATCCAGCAGCTTTTTTCGGAAAAATCCGATTTTGTACTCGAGGTGCTGACCGAACAGGTGGAAAGTGGTAATGCAGCTGGCGCTATTCCCGGGATTCAGGCTTTGCTGAGAAGTAATCCTAATAATAAACGTATTTGGGATCTAATCGTCTTTGCTTATAAAAAACTCGTACAGCCTCAGCGAGTCAAGATTGCCTGTCAGCATTATCTTAAGTTCTTTCCGGATGAATTAAGCGCCAAGAAATGTTTGTTAGAATGCTTGACCGCTGAGAGAGATGTTGCGGGAGCATTGCTTCTACTTGATGGTTGCGAACAAGACCTCATTCAGTCCGGAGCAGTATCAGACCTGGTGTTGATTTACCAGGAGCTTGGCAAGATTGACCCTATCAATGTGATAGTGCTGGAAGGATTGAAACGAGTTTATGAGGCGGTTGGCGATAAGGATAGCGCTAAAGCGCTTGAACCCAGACTATCGTCTTTGAACGTGCTTTCGGCAAAAAAAATAAATGAGAACCCGCCAGATATATCTCATGATCAATTGGTCCAGCCTGAAGGTTTTGACCGCGGTGAAGCTACCTCGCCTGCTTCTCTCGAAATAGCGGAAGATATGTATGTGTCTGGTGAGTCTGTAGCGTTAATGCTCGCAGAAGAACCTATAAATGAGTTGGAAGACGTTTCTGCGCTCAAGGGCTCAGACTCATTTGCGGAAGTAGCTAATTCCTTTTTATATGCAGAAGACAACATTGAGATTGAAATTGAAATTGATAACGATGACAGTTTGGAATTTGATGATGTTGGCTCATCAAACACTTCAGACAGGTTAGGGGATAACTGGCTTGACTCGGTTGGCGAGATGTTCGATAACATCGCAACCTCTCCGCGTGGGGTCAAATTTGGCAGTGATTTTGAGATGTCGGATTCTCAGTCTCATTATGATCTGGGAATTGCATTCAAGGAGATGGGACTTTACGACGATGCTATTAATGAGTTTAGCCATGCAGCATCAGATCCGACTCGTTCCTTTGAATGCCGTGTTCTTCAGGGCGTCTGTCTGCGCGAAAAAGGAGATTCCGCAAAGGCTGAAGGTTTTCTGCGCTCCCTGATGAATCCAGGTTTGAATCTGGCTGATTCCTGCTCAATCAAATATGAACTTGCCTTGACCTGCCAGGTGTTAGGAAAGAACGATGAGGCAGCGGCATTATTGGCAGAGATCAATACCTCTAATCCCGATTTCCGTGATGTACGTTCGCGTTTGGATGCCGCCGGAGTTGACAGCTCTCTCGATTTTTCTGATGAAGACCTCCAAGGCTTCGATCTCAAGTAGGACTATCTTACATTTCTTTTGCCGGATAAGTGCGAAGGTTTACTAATTCACAAATACATCATAATAATTGACAGAAAGCCTGATTGTGTGGTTTTATCATCAGGTTTTGCAATTAACTTTGATGCGCATACTTGTGCCAGCATGCTTGGCCATTGTCGTTTTTTTCTGGTGGGAGGCAGGAGGCAGATCCAATGCTTCAAGCCCACGTGAGTCGATCCGTATAGCCATTATCAAAAATGGTACCGGCGTCACCATTGGCGGTGATGGCCTGCTGGCCACACGTGAAAATGGCGGCGCAGTGGAGTTTGTGAATCCTGTTACTATCAAGCTTGGAAAAGATGGTGTTGTGGCCAACGGCGTTACCTACCGGCAATTGGTTTTTTCAGCGCCAGCAGCTCTATATGTCAATGGCAAACCATACCGTGGTGTTGCTGAAATTACCATCGCTGACAAAGGCCTGCTTGTGGTTAACGAGTTGGCGCTTGAAGATTACCTGGTAGGTCTGATCAACTGCGAAATTTCATCAGCTTGGCCCATGGATGCAATCAAAGCTCAGGCGGTTATAGCCAGAACCTATGCATTGAACCGCAAGGAGAACCGGAAAAATGCTTTCTACCATCTGGAATCTACAGTCATTGACCAAGTATACGATGGTTGTTTGATTGAGGATAGCAGGGCGCGTAGAGGTGTTTCTGAAACCGCCGGTGAGGTATTGACCTATAACGGGTCAATTATTCAAGCATTCTATCATTCCGCCTGTGGTGGTAAAACCGAAGCATCCGAAAATGTATGGGGCGCAGACCTTCCTTACCTGAAGGGTGTTGATTGTCAATATTGCCTGACATCAACATCCAGTGCGTGGGTACAAAAGCTTGCACTCAGGGATATTGAAGAAAAACTGAGGGTGGCTGGTTATAATGCTGTGGGCGTAACCGATGTCAAGGCAGGATCACGAAACAGCCGGGGGCGACTCAAAAATGTGCGAATTGTTTCGTCGCGTGGCGAGCTTTCAGTAACAGGTGAACAATTTCGCAAGGCAGTGGGGTATGGCATTATAAAAAGTACAAACTTTTCAGTCAGTGTTTCCAGAGGAGAGGCAAGCTTCTCAGGTTTTGGTAATGGGCACGGAGTGGGGCTGTGTCAGTGGGGGAGCAAACAAAGGGCTCAGGATGGCTTCAACTATAAAGAGATACTTTCCTACTATTACCCCGGCACTGCCATAAAACAGTTCTCTGACATCCGTTAAACGGTATTTTATGTTTGTTAAGGATTTTGACTATCACCTTCCGCCGGAGTTAATTGCCCGTTATCCTGCTTCCGAGCGAGACGCTTCCCGCCTGATGCTTCTGAATCGATATTCAGGCGCTGTTGATGAGGATATTTTCAGGAATATTTCCACTAGGTTTAAGCCAGGTGATTTGCTTGTGATGAACGACACCCGGGTAATCCCGGCTCGTCTGTTTGGTAACAAGGATACCGGCGGGAAGGTGGAAATTTTTCTATTACGTCGTGAAGATTGCGATTCCGAGCGCTGGTCCTGTTTGATGCGGTCGTCCAAGAGGGTTCACGAAGGTATGGTGATACATCTTCCCGCAGGCATGACCGCCATAATATGTGCTAAACTGGAAGCTGGGTCATGGCGGATAGAATTTGCCAGGACAGAAAATTTTAGCGTATGGCTCGAACGCGAAGGGCATATACCACTGCCTCCCTATCTTCAACGCGATGATGAAATTCAGGACCGGGAGCGTTACCAAACGGTTTTTGCCCAAAAAGATGGTGCTGTTGCGGCGCCGACAGCTGGTTTGCACTTCACTCGGGGATTACTGGCAGAACTTGAAGAAAAGGGGATTCAAATCACTTGTCTGACCCTGCATACCGGCTTGAGTACCTTTCAGCCGATGCGAGTGGAGCGAGTGGAGGATCACCAAATCCATACGGAGCATTACTCCATACCCGCAGTAACCGCAGATGCCATCCGGTCCACGAAGGCGCGGGGGGGGAGGGTGGTGGCCGTTGGAACTACTACAGCCCGGGCACTTGAACATGCGGCCATAGGCGATGGAAATGTCCGGGTTGGTGATGATGAGGCCAACATCTTTATCTATCCTGGTTACACCTTTGCTGTTATTGATGCGTTGTTGACAAATTTTCATCTGCCTGAATCGACATTACTCATGCTGGTATCAGCTTTTGCCGGTCGTGATTTTATCCTGGAAGCATACCGCGAGGCTGTTAGTCGCGGTTTCAGGTTTTATAGCTACGGTGATGCCATGCTTATTCAGTGAAACAATTTTGTTTTTTTGAATTATAACTTCGTGAAGTAACGTCAAAATTTATTATCGTCAGGTGCTTTTTGTCGAAGACATTCAATGTGTTGCATCAGGACGCGTCATCCAGGGCGCGCCTTGGCTCTTTGAAAACGGTTCATGGGGAAATAGAGACCCCCATTTTTATGCCGGTGGGCACCAATGCCACAGTCAAGGCCATGACTCCCGAAGACCTGAAAGCGGTTAATGCCCAGATCATACTGGCTAATACCTACCACCTGTACCTGCGACCCGGACACCGTTTGGTGGAAAAACTGGGGGGGCTGCATCGCTTCATGAATTGGGATAAACCGATTCTGACCGATAGTGGTGGTTTTCAGGTGTTCAGCTTGGGTGAATTGCGCAAGATTGACGAAAATGGTGTGAAATTTCAGTCCCATCTGGATGGCTCTTACCATGTTCTGACACCGGAGTTGGCTATAAAGATTCAGGAAGCGCTGGGGGCTGACATCATTATGTGTTTTGATGAGTGTCCCCCTGCTACGGCGGATTATGATTATGTCAGAAGATCTCTGGAGTTGACTAACCGCTGGGCATTGCGCTGCAAAGGGTCTCATAACCGGGAAGGACAGCAGCTATTCGGTATTATTCAGGGAGGCATGCATCACGATTTACGCGCCCGAAGCCTTGAGGAAATATGTTCCATAGGATTTGACGGCTATGCGCTTGGCGGGCTCTCGGTCGGTGAGGAGAAAGAGCAGATGTATGGGGTGATGGAGTGTTGTGCTCCGTTGATGCCTCAAGATGCACCCCGATATATCATGGGGATCGGCGCCCCTGAAGATCTTATTGAAGCAATCTGGCATGGCTTTGACATGTTTGACTGTGTCATGCCAACCCGTAACGCCCGTAACGGCATGCTCTTTTCCAGTCAAGGGAGGATCAACATCAAGGCTAAGATTTATGAGGAAGATGAAGGCCCTCTGGATCCGGAATGCGGCTGTTATGTATGTTGTAACTATTCCCGTGCTTACCTGCGTCATCTCTATCGGGCTGGCGAGATCTTGTCGTCGAACCTTAATACCTATCACAATCTGTATTACTATCTGGATCTGATGCAACGTGCAAGAGAGGCTATTCAGGACAACAGCTATGCCACGTTTCGCCGGATATTCTATGAAAAACAGTCGTTAAATAAGCAGATTAAAGGAGATTAGTTCTATGTTTGGATTAGCTTTTGCAATGTCGGGCACTCCAGGTGGAGCTGCCGGACCAGCCGGTGGTATGGCGGCTTTTCAGCAGATCATCCCACTGGTATTCATGTTTGCCATATTTTATTTCCTGCTGATTCGACCGCAACAGAAAAAAGCCAAGGAACATAAAGCACTCTTGGAAGCTATCAAGAAGGGCGACAACATCATTACAGCCGGCGGTGTGCATGGCAAAATCACTTCCGTAGACGATGGTGTTGCAGGGCTGGAGATCGCCACTGGTGTTATTATTAAGATTAACAAGGCTTATATCGCCAGCGTAAAAAAAGACTAGCTTGAATTAATCAAACCCTGATTAACAGGATAAGTGAGTTAACGAAGTTATTGTCTGTCATAAAAAGCGCGGAAAACAGCTTCTATACTTAACTAAAGGAGACCGAGTTCATGCCGAAAGGAACTGGCTGGCGCATAAGCCTGATATGCATCTTCGTTCTTCTGTCGTTTCTCTACCTGACACCTACGCTGGTCGCCAAGTTGCCATCATGGTGGACTGGGCTGCTGCCTAAAGACAAGATCCATTTGGGGCTTGACCTTCAGGGTGGCACGCATCTGGTGATGGAGGTGGATACCCAGAAGGCATTGGAAGGGTCGCTGGATATCGTGGCCACTGATCTTGAGGACACCCTGGACAGCAAAAAACTTCACTTCAAGCGGATTATTCGCACAGGCTCGGACAAGGTGTCTGTTGTTCTCTATGAGAAGGGGACTGCTGATACCGTTCAGAAGCTGCTCAAAGACAAATATCCAGGCTACGAGCAGAGTCCGATCTATGACGATGGCGGTTTTGTTGCCTTTAATCTTCGTATCAATGACAAGGATGCCCAGGATCGCAAGGACAAAGCGGTTGCCCAGGCGTTGGAGACCATTCGCAACAGGATTGATCAGTTTGGAGTTTCTGAACCGGTCATCCAGCGTGAGGGGATCAACCATATTGTTGTGCAACTCCCTGGCATCAAGGACCCTCAGAGGGCTATCGAGCTGATAGGTAAAACCGCCCGCCTGGAGTTCAAGATGGTACGCGAGGATATTCCTGCGAACTCAGCTGTTATTCCCGATGATGCGGAATTGCTTAAGGAAAAAACAATTGACCCTACTACTGGCGCGGTTTCAGAGATACCGTTCGTGGTGCAGAAAAAATCGCTTATTTCCGGTGACCTGTTGACCGATGCCCAGGTACGGATCGACTCACAGTTCAACCAGCCGTATGTTGCCATAGAGTTTAATTCGCTGGGCGCCAAGCTGTTTGACCAGACAACAGCGGCAAATGTTGGCAAGCGATTCGCTATCGTACTCGATAACAACATTTATTCCGCTCCGGTTATTCGGGAACGTATCTCAGGCGGTAGTGCCCAGATTTCGGGCAATTTCACTGAAAAAACAGCTGCCGACCTGGCCATTGTGCTGCGAGCCGGTGCGCTGCCTGCGCCGGTCAAGATTATCCAGAACGTTACCGTTGGCCCTTCCCTTGGGCAGGACTCCATCAATAAAGGTCTTTATGCAGGATTGATCGGGGTTATACTTGTTGTCATTTTCATGGCGATCTATTATGGGTTGTCCGGTATGGTGGCAAACTGGGGCATGGTGCTTAATGTAGTGTTCCTTATGGGTGCTCTGTCTGCACTGGGCGCCACCCTGACTTTGCCGGGTATCGCCGCAATTGTACTTCTGATCGGCATGTCGGTTGACTCCAACGTTCTAATCTTCGAGCGGGTCCGCGAAGAACTGAAACTGGGTAAAGCCCCTAAAGCGGCCTTGGATGCCGGATATGACAAGGCCTTCATGACCATAATGGACTCCCACATCACCACCTTGATCACTGCAGCGGTGCTGTTCCAGTTTGGCACCGGACCCGTCAAGGGTTTTGCTGTCTCCCTCAGTTTGGGTGTTATCATAAACCTGTTCACCTCGCTGATTGGTACAAAAGTTGTCTTCGATGTAGTTCTTCACAAAGGGAATATCAAGAAAATGAGCATTTAGGGGGAACAATGGAATTGCTTGGCAAGACCAACATCGATTTCATCGGTAAGCGCAATATCGCCTTTGCAATATCGATAATTATATCCATTGCCGGCTTAATAGGCATTATTCAGATCGCTCGCGGCACCGCAAATATGGGTATCGACTTCTCCGGCGGCACCTCCATGCAGCTTAAGTTCACCAAGCCGCTGCCCATTGCGAAAGCTCGAACCGCACTCCATAAAAATGGCATTGCCAAGGCTGATCTACAGGAGATCGCGGACGGCAACAAGCTGCTGATAAAAATTGACAGGAACACCTCCCTGGCTTTGGGGAAGGCTGCCGATGCCGTTCAAACCGCCTTTAAAAAGGAATTTACCGATAACACCTTCACTGTGGAGAGCTCTACCGAGATTGGTCCCTCTATTGGTGACAAACTGCGTAAAGATACACTGGTCGCCGTGGCCATCTCATTACTTGGGATCATCATTTATATTGCCTGGCGCTTTGACTTAAAGTTCGGCATCGGCGCTACGTTGGCCACAATGCATGACTGCCTTGCCATGTTTGCTGTTTTTTTTATATTGGACAAGGAAATCAACCTGATGTTCATTACCGCCGTACTGACCATTGCCGGCTATTCCCTCACTGATACGGTGGTAGTCTTCGACCGCATCCGCGAAAATATGCACAAAAACATGAAAGAGGCTCTCCACAATGTATTCAACCGGAGCATAAACGAGGTTCTATCGCGTACAATTGTAACATCGCTGACCGTTTTACTGGCATCAGCATCGCTGTTTTTCTTTGGCGGCGAGGTTATTCATGATTTTTCATTTGCGCTTTTAATCGGCGTATT
>JBAYZR010000072.1:0-11903 GCA_041672425.1 Pedobacter sp.
TCCCGTGTCACGGTCATGAAGAATGAATTAACCGGGATTCTAAGCACACTTGGCAATATGAATGCCGACCTGTGTACACTCTTGACTGGATTGAACCCAAAGCTCTGCTCACTGACCGATGACGTTGAAAGGGCCACGGGTGGAATCGATGTCCACGAACAGACTAAGCGCATGGCCGAAGATGTCATAATTGTTCTTGACAGAATTGTTGCGCATGCACGGGAACTGGAGCCTGCCAGTTCGGAATTCAAGGAGAATCTTTGCCACATGGAAGAACGTTATACCATGGAGAGTGAACGGCACATTCATGAGGCCATTGCCCGCAAGCGTAGTGGTTTGTCGAGTCCCGCAGACATAATGGTCACAGATGCAGAAAACAAGGCAGATAGTGACGAATCTGAGTTTGGTGATAATGTGGATCTGTTTTGACAATAATGAACCATGCATATGGTTGGAAGGAGTTAATTAATGGCAAAGCTTATCATGACGGCAGATGATTCTGCCAGTGTACGGCAGATGGTGAGCTTCACACTCAAGCAGAACGGTTATGATGTGGTTGAAGCGGTTGATGGCAAAGACGCCCTGACAAAACTTTCCGGTCAGAAGGTCGACATGCTCATCACCGACCTCAACATGCCCAACATGGATGGTCTGGGATTGATCAGGGGAGTGCGTGCCGGAACGCTTAACAAATTCATTCCTATCATCATGTTGACAACAGAGTCACAGGATTCGAAAAAGGGTGAAGGCAAGGCTGCCGGGGCTACCGGCTGGATTGTCAAGCCGTTCAAGCCTGAACAGTTGATTGCGGTGATCAAGAAGGTGTTGGGTTGAAATGATTTTATACAATGAAACAGCGCTATAATTCGCCTCCATCACACGGTATCTCGGCTGTTCTCAAGGACAGAGAGTTCAACCGATTCCGCAGTTTTATCTATGATGAGATTGGTATTAAAATACCGCCATCCAAGAAAACCATGCTGGAGGCGCGTCTGCAAAAACGCCTGAAGGCTCTTGGACTCAATACATTTGATGAGTATGCCGATCTTGTATTCAGTGCCGCTGGAAATGGCGACGAGCTCATTCACATGATCGACGTGGTTACGACCAACAAGACCGATTTTTTTCGCGAACCGGCCCATTTCGAATATCTGGTCAAGACAGCCATTCCATCCCTGATTGATAGCCATGATGCCGGTATCAGAAATCCCCTCAAAATATGGAGCGCCGGCTGCTCCACAGGTGAAGAACCCTATACCCTGGCCATTGTACTGTCTGAATTTATAGCAGCGAACCCTGGTTTTCGTACGTCCATCCTTGCATCGGACATCTCAGCATCAGTGCTTTCCAAGGCGCGTAATGCCATTTACACTGAAGACCGTGTGGATACCATCCCGCTGTACCTGAAGAAGAAGTATCTGCTGAGGAGCAGGGACACCAGTAAATCGCTGGTCCGCATTGCGCCTCACCTTCGTGCAATGGTGAATTTCAGACGGCTGAACTTTATGGAGGACTTTGGCCTACAGGAACATATGGATATTATTTTTTGCCGCAACGTGATTATCTATTTTGATAAACCGACTCAGGAGCGGCTTCTGAACAGGTTTCACCAGCAACTCGTTCCAGGCGGATTTCTGTTTTTGGGGCATTCAGAAACACTGAGCGGGATCAACGTGCCGTTACATCCGGCGGCGACTACAGTTTACCGTAAGCCATGAAGAACCATGGCGCTTTATTTTATGCGGTTTTCAGGGCTTGGGGCAATGCAGAAATCTGTTTGAGGGATCTTTAGCAATGAATAAAATAAAGGTAATGATTGTTGATGATTCGGCGCTGGTGAGGCAGGCTCTGACTGAGATTCTTTCTTCTGATCCTCAGATAGAGGTTATTGCGGCTGCGGCGGATCCATATATTGCTGCCGAGCGAATGCTGGGTTGTATCCCGGATGTCATCACCCTGGATGTTGAGATGCCAAGGATGGATGGACTGACGTTTCTCCAAAAAATAATGTCCCAACACCCTATTCCGGTCGTAATGTGTTCTACCCTGACCGAATCCGGCAGTGAAACAGCCATGAAGGCTCTTGAATACGGTGCGGTTGATATTATTGTTAAACCCAAGATGGGGACCAGGCAGTTCATTGAAGAGTCCCGGATCAGCATCTGTGATACGGTTAAGGCTGCTGCCATGAGCAGGGTCAAGATCCTGCCGGTCACAAAAATCAGGGAGGTTACACCCAAATATACTGCTGACGTTATCATGGAGAAGGCGACCAGCAAGGCCATGATCCAGACCACAGAGAAGGTTGTCGTTGTCGGGGCGTCAACCGGCGGGACCGAGGCGCTCAAGATCTTTCTGGAGATGCTGCCCGAGGATTCCCCCGGCATTGTCATCGTTCAGCATATGCCGGAACATTTTACGGCGGCATTTGCAAAACGACTGGATTCTACATGTCGTATATCGGTAAAAGAGGCTGCGTATAATGATACTGTCGTACGTGGCAGGGCGCTTATTGCGCCAGGCAACCATCATACACTGCTTAAACGTAGCGGAGCCCGTTATTATGTAGAGATCAAGGATGGCCCATTGGTATCACGTCATCGTCCCGCCGTTGATGTGCTATTCCGCTCTGCGGCGCGCTATGCAGGTAAAAATGCCGTGGGTGTGATCATGACCGGGATGGGTGATGATGGAGCTCGCGGGATGAAGGAGATGTTTGACGCAGGCGCCTTCACGGTGTCTCAGGATGAAGCTACCTGTGTGGTCTACGGCATGCCCCACGAAGCAGTCAAGATGGGCGGCGTTCATAAGACCTTGCCGCTTCAGCAGATCGCTTCTGAAGTCATGCGGTTGTGTAGCTAGGAGTTGGCCATGGCAAACATGAACGAAAAATTTTATCTGGGGAGGCAGCCCATCCTTGACCGTGGTCAGGAGATTATTGGCTATGAGCTCCTGTTCAGATCGGCGGGCCGTGATTTTGCCGAATTTGACAGTTATTCCCAGGCAATCGCCACTGTTATCACCAGTGCATTATCATCCTTCGGTATTCAGGAGGTGCTGGGTGGGAAATTGGGATTTATTAATGTTAATCTTGGCATGCTGCTTTCAGAGATGCTTGAATTACTTCCTATCGGCCAGACGGTTCTCGAATTGCTTGAGACTATTCAACTGGATGAGCAGGTTATCGAACGCTGCCGTGAACTCAAGGAACTTGGGTTCCAGTTGGCTCTGGATGACCATGAGTACAGCCCCGATAATAATGCGGCCTATGCCGTTGTCGATATTGTCAAGATCGATATACTTACCGTTGATCAAGACCATCTTCCAGGAATAATAGAGCAACTACGCCGCTGGCCAGTGCGTATTCTTGCGGAAAAAGTTGAAACGGTGGAGCAGTTTGACGCATGTTACAGCATGGGGTTTGACTTGTTTCAAGGCTATTTTTTTGCCCGACCGGTAGTGCTCAAAAAAAATAAGATCGACACCTCCGGTCTGGCCATGCTCAAATTATTGCAGCAACTCATCATGGATGCAACCATTGATGAGCTCGAGCAGACCTTTAAGGCCAATCCCGGCCTCTCTTACAACCTGTTGCGTCTGGTTAATTCAGTTGCGCTAGTCTCACGTGAAAAGATCAAAACCTTGCGGCACGCCATTACCATGCTGGGAACCAGTCACATACGCCGCTGGATTCAGCTCTCATTCTTTGCGGGCAATGATGCACGAGGTATAAATAATCCTCTGCTTGAAATGGCGGCGGTGCGTGGGCGCCTTATGGAGAACCTGGTCATGCAGAAGGAACCGGATCGCGCTTTGGGTGAACAATCGGAAGAAGCCTTTATGATCGGTATCCTTTCGCTGTTGGATGTGCTTTTCGAAACCCCCATTAGTGAGATCATTGATCGTCTCAACCTGACTGATGAGGTTAGTAACGCCTTACTGTACCATGAAGGGATGTTGGGAAGACTGCTTTGTCTGGCAAAACGGTTGGAAGTTACGGATTTTGATGCTGTTACGCCACTGCTTGATGAGTGCGATATAACACTTGACCAGTTGCTGTCTGCCCAGTTGGATGCGTTCAACTGGCGCGCCAATGTGATATCTGACTGACCGGTAGTCTTAGAGTCTTGACACTGTTTGCTCATGTTTACCTCCTTGACACCCCAATGCTTTTGATGTAGCTTGAAACGTCCTGCCACAGGACGATCCACGTACATACGACACAACACTACCTCTTTCACAGGTTACAACCCAAATGAACATTATTGCTGTAATTCCAGCTCGTTACGCATCTACGCGTTTTCCGGGCAAGGCGCTGGCCGAGATCAACGGCAAGCCGATGATCCAGCACGTCTACGAGCGGACCGTTCAAGCCAAGCTGGTAAACAATGTTATCGTTGCCACGGACGATGAGCGTATTTGCCAGGTGGTGACCAGTTTTGGTGGCGTTTGCCGCATGACCCGGCTTGATCATGAAACCGGTACTGATCGCTTGGCAGAGGTTGCTGAAGGCCTGGATGCTGATATCATTGTAAATGTCCAAGGTGATGAACCACTGATCGTACCCGAGATGATCGATCAAGCAATCCAGCCCTTTTTGGGTGAACCTTCCCTGAAGATGGGTACCCTTAAGACACGTATCAGGTGCTTGCACGACTTCCTTAGCCCCAACGTGGTCAAGGTGGTCACTGATAAAGATAACAATGCTCTCTACTTTTCACGATCTCCTTTGCCGTTTTTTCGGGATAAGTGGCAGGATTTGAAGGATGATTCTTTTTCCAGTGGCAAGTTGCTTTGCTACAAGCACGTGGGTCTGTATGTGTACCGTCGTGATTTTTTATTGGAGTTTGCCGCCATGTCTCCCACCTTTCTGGAGATATCAGAGAAACTGGAACAGTTGCGCGCGCTGGAGAATGGTGTGTTGATCCGCGTTGTGGGAACCGAGTTCGAATCTATTGGAGTTGATACTCCCGACGATCTGGCCAAGGCCAGGGAACGCTTTAAAAATCAACAAATTTAATTTTTCTCCCCCATAGGAGCAGTCAGCATGAAAACCAAATTCATCTTCATTACCGGTGGGGTTGTCTCCTCAATTGGCAAAGGACTTGCGGCTGCTTCGCTGGGTGCATTGCTGGAGGCACGGGGACTGCGGGTAACCATGCAGAAACTGGATCCCTACATCAATGTTGATCCCGGCACTATGTCACCATTCCAGCACGGTGAGGTTTTCGTGACTGATGACGGCGCTGAAACTGATCTGGACCTGGGACATTACGAACGCTACACCTGCGCTATCCTCTCTAAAAAAAGCAATTTCACCACCGGCCAGGTTTATTTCTCCGTCATAGAGAAGGAACGACGTGGTGATTATCTGGGTGGGACGGTACAGGTAATCCCCCACATCACCGACGAGATCAAGGCTAAGATCATAGCTAATGCCAAGGGCGCCGATGTGGCAATCATTGAGGTTGGTGGTACGGTTGGCGATATAGAGTCGCTCCCCTTTCTGGAAGCTATCCGTCAGTTCCGTTTTGACCGGGGACACGAAAACGCCCTCTACATCCATGTTACACTGGTGCCTTACATCCGCACTGCTGGAGAGCTTAAAACCAAACCGACCCAACACTCTGTCATGGAATTGCGAAAGATAGGCATACAGCCTGATATCCTGCTCTGCCGCTGTGACCGTGAACTGCCAGTGGACATGAAAAAGAAAATCAGCCTGTTTTGCAACGTTGGGGAAAAGGATGTCATTCAGGTTGTCGACTCCGAGCACATATATGCCGTGCCGATAGCTCTACACAAAGAAAGTTTGGACGAGCAGATAGTGGAAAAACTTAACATCTGGACCAAGGCCCCGGATCTGACTCACTGGCAGGATGTGGTAGAAAAACTGTGCCAACCCAGCCATGGTGAGGTGCATATTGCAATTGTCGGCAAATATGTCAACCTGACAGAGTCCTACAAATCTTTGTCCGAGGCCTTGACGCACGGTGGTATTGCCAACGATTGCCGGGTCTACCTCAAATATCTCGATTCGGAAATGATCGAACGTGATGGTATCGAAGGGCATCTGGATGGTGTTGATGGTATTCTGGTTCCCGGAGGATTCGGGGAACGGGGTACAGAGGGTAAAATCCGTGCCATAGAGTATGCCAGAACAAGCAAGATCCCATTCTTTGGCATCTGTCTCGGCATGCAGATGGCGGTAGTGGAATATGCCCGCAACGTATGCGGACTGACAGAGGCCTGCTCCACTGAATTCAAGCCTGATTGTGGTGACCCGCTCATCCATCTGATGGAGGAGCAGAAAACAGTCAACAAGAAGGGTGGCACCATGCGGCTTGGCGCCTATCACTGCACACTCACCAAGGGAACGCTGGCCCATGCTGCGTACAACAATATCGACATCTCCGAGCGGCATCGTCATCGTTACGAATTCAATAACAAATACCGGGAGGTTCTTACGCAAAAAGGCATGGTTCTGTCGGGAATCTTCAAGGAAAAGGATCTGATTGAGGTTGTGGAGATTCCCGATCACCCATGGTTTCTTGGCTGCCAGTTTCACCCGGAATTCAAATCCAAACCGCTGATTCCACATCCGCTCTTCCGGGCTTTTGTCGGTGCGGCACTGGCCAATCACAAAGAGCGTAGTAAACCATGACCAGGGAAGTTGCCATCGGAAGTATAAAGATTGGCGGCAATCGTCCGCTGGTACTGATCGCAGGGCCGTGTGTCATCGAATCGGAGGAGTCTGCCTTGCGGGCCGCCGAACGATTGATGGCAATCTGTAACGGGCTTTCAATGCCACTAATCTTCAAAGCATCCTACGACAAGGCCAACCGTACCTCCATCGGTTCCTTTCGCGGCCCGGGAATGAAAGAGGGGCTCAGGATTCTTGCAAAGGTAAAGTCATCACTCGGCTTGCCGGTACTCTCCGATATCCATTCCATAGAGCAGATAACGCCTGCGGCGGAGGTGCTGGATGTGCTTCAAATCCCGGCCTTCCTTTGTCGGCAGACCGATCTTTTAATAGCAGCCGCCAAGAGCGGGCGGGTGATCAATGTCAAGAAGGGGCAATTTCTGGCTCCCTGGGATATGAAGAATGTAGCCGGAAAACTGGCTGCCTCCGGTAATGAGGATATCATCCTGACCGAACGCGGGGTTTCCTTTGGCTACAACAACCTCGTGGTGGATATGCGCAGTTTTCCAGTCATGCGAGCGAGTGGATATCCGGTAGTATTCGATGCCACCCACAGTGTACAGCTTCCCGGTGGTCAAGGCGAAAGCTCCGGTGGCCAGCGGGAGTTTGTGGAGTATCTTTCCCGCGCAGCTGTTGCCACCGGTATTGACGGCATCTTTCTGGAGGTACATGAAGATCCGGACAAGGCCCTTTGTGATGGCCCAAACTCGATCCCCCACAACGAACTGCCGACACTGCTCAAGATCCTCAAGGCGCTTGATGCTGTTGTGAAATGCCGCTGATTACATAGTTCGCTCCGCAACACAAACGGAACAGAGCCAAAAGGCAGATTTTCCTTTAAATTCCAGCGGCAATTCCATCCGCGTAATACCTTGTCATCCGGAGGAGCAACGAAAGACGGGGCGCGTGTCATGGCAACATAGTAGACACGGCGTTCCTCCTCCTGCGTCTGCATGTTGTTTCCTTGTGACCAGCCTCCTCCAGGGATAAGTACATGGAGGAACTTCATTCCTTTGGCAGAATGTGCCGTACTCATAAACCTAGAAAAAGCAGTTCATCACCGCAAAGACGCAAAGTTCGCAAAGAATTCAGATGGTTAAGAAATACAATGTCGTCACCTTTTAGGTTAGAACCATTTTCCAATCATCGTGCTGATTTTCTTAGCGTTCTTGGCGTCTTTGCGGTTCAACTGCCGTTTTTAGGTTAAATCATATCCAACGTCAACACTCTCTTTTTCGCTATCTCGATCATTTTTCTAGTACTTTCCTCCCTTGACTGTCTGAAATATTGGAACATAATAACCATAGCCCGAAAGAGTTGACGGAAGATGGTTTTATCTTCGCGGCAATATTGGACTGAATTCTACTTTGAGGCTCCTGTAAAACTCCCCAAAATCCCCTCCCGTCAAGGGCGGGGGTTAGGAATGTTATGAAAAAATGAACATCCATTGTCATCACGTTCACGTGTAATCAGAGGTTCCGCCATGCCCTACACTCAGGACGAAAAACTCATCGCAATAAAAACCCCTCTCGGTAAGGATGTCCTGCTTCTTACCTCCTTTAAGGGAACCGAAGGGATATCCCGCCTGTTCAGTTTTGATCTCACCATGGTCGCGGAGAAGCATGACATCTCCTTTGATGCAATCGTCGGGCAGAACGTGACGATCTCCGTTGTGCTGTCAGATGGAAGTTCCCGCTATTTCAACGGCATAATATCCAGTTTTTCTCAAGGCAGGGGTGGCTGCGAAAAGGGAGGTAACTCGCAGTTTTGCTCCTATCGAGCCACCATGGCGCCGTGGCTCTGGGTTCTGACCCAAACCTCCGACATACGGATCTTCCAGAACAAATCAGCTCCTGATATCATCGACAAGGTGTTCAAGGATCAGGGATTCAAAGATTACCGCCTCAAACTCCAGGGTAGCTACGCCAAGCGCGATTACTGCGTTCAGTACCGGGAAACCGACTTCAATTTTGTCTCGCGTCTTATGGAAGAGGAGGGGATTTATTACTTCTTCGCGCATGAAGACGGCAAGCACGCCATGATAATTAGTGACACTTCGTCGGGCAACAAACCGTGTCCCAAACAGAAATCAGTATCCTATCATCCGAGCGAAGGGGGGTGGCTGGAAGAGGATACCATCACTTCCTTGGAGATGAGCAAGCAGATGCGAGTCGGCAAGTACTCTCTAGCCGATTACAATTTTGAAATACCCAACACCGATCTCACGGCGGTGGCGCCGAGCAAGACCAAGCTGGGCCCTGGCGAGCGCGAGGTCTACGACTACCCCGGCCTCTACGGGAAGAAATCCGATGGCGACCGGTTGGCGAAGATTCGTATTGAAGAGGAGGAGGCCCAGATAACAAAGGTCGTCGGCGTCAGTACCTGCCGGGCGTTTACCAGCGGCTACTGCTTCAAGCTGATGGACTACTATCGTTGCGATCTAAAAAGCAAGGATTACCTGCTGGTTTCAGTAACCCACGAAGCAGTTGAGGGATATGATGCAGATGTAGAGCCCACCTACCGGAACAGTTTTGAGTGTATTCCCTACGATGTGCCGTTTCGCCCGCTTCGTATCACCCCAAAGCCGTTTGTAAAAGGGGCCCAAACCGCCATCGTGGTCGGACCCTCTGGTGAGGAGATATACCCCGACAAGCATGGCAGGGTAAAGGTGCAGTTTCACTGGGACCGGGAAGGGAAAAAAGATGATAAGAGTTCCTGCTGGATACGGGTAAGCCAGGCCTGGGCCGGCGGCGGCTGGGGGGCCATGAGCATCCCGCGCATCGGCCAGGAAGTGATCGTGGATTTTCTCGAAGGCGATCCCGACCGCCCCATCATCACCGGACGTGTTTACCACGGCGCGAATCCGCCGCCCTACGCTCTGCCGGCGGATAAGACCCGGAGCACCATCAAATCCGACTCTACAATGGGTGGCGGCGGGTTCAACGAGATCCGCTTCGAGGACAAAAAGGGGAGCGAGGAGATCTATATTCAGGCAGAAAAAGACGAGAATATACTTATAAAAAACAATCAGGGGATAGTTGTTGGAAATGACAGAGCTGAATCCATTAAACGTGACCGAAGTCTTGATGTCGGGCGGGATAAATCTGAGGTGGTGGGTCGAAACAAGAACATTCAGGTTTTAGGAGGACATACTGAGCAGATTGCTTCCAGCATGAGCATACTAGTTGGTTCCACTCTCACTGAAACGGTTGCCATTAACTATGCCGAGACTGTTGGCGGAGCGATGGAACTCTCGGTAGGAGGAGCATTGTTGATAACAGTTGGGGCTGCGATGGCTGAAACTGTAGGTGGTGCAAAAGTCGAGTCTATAGGGTTGGAAAAATCCCAGAACATTGGAAAAAATAAAGCAGTCAATATCGGCAAAGACTATAGTGAACATATAGGGAATGTTAAATCGGTTACGGTTGTTAAAGATTTGGAAGAGAGCATAGGCGGACAACACAAGGAATCGATTACCAAAGAATATTTCCTTAATGCAAAAAAAATACAAATAATTGCTCAAGATGAAATTAATTTAAAGACAGGTAAAGCTGAAATAATCATGAAGAAAAATGGCGATATCACAATCAAAGGTAAGAAGATAAATGTTAAAGGCAGCGGTGATGTGATTATCAAAGGGAGTAAATTATTGGAGAATTGAAATAAAATCAGCCAATCTGCTTAAAATTCGAGAGCATCTGATTATTGAGGCAAGTGAACCGAGAAAAGCGTACCTTGAGATCGAGGGTCGGCATGAGATTTTGATTAATGAAAAAAGATCACTTTTAAAGCAACTGAACAGGTCAAGCTTTGCTGTAAAAAGTTCGGTAATTGATCTGGGATTGGGGGAGTACATGGCAGTATCTGTGGGTGCAAACTTTATGTCGGTTGTCCACAAAAATAGTGGCGGGGTAACCATAGCTTTCCCGGATGTTTGTAAGACTCCATCCCCGGTTGGTCCGATCCCGATTCCTTATCCAAACATCGCGAAATCTTCAGATATTGCGCAAGGGAGCAAAACAGTTAAATGCGATGGCAACCCCATTTGCCTTAAGGATTCCAATTTCAGCATGAGCACTGGTGATGAAGTAGGAAGCGCCGGTGGAGGTGTCGCATCCAACAAGATCAAAGGGAAGGCCGAATTTGTTAACTTTTCTTTTGATGTAAAAGTTGAGGGGAAAAATGTGGCTCGTGCTTTTGACTTGATGCTGCACAACGATAAAAATACTCCTCCCTTCCCAGTACTTCAGGGACCGGTTGTGGCCATGGGTGAAGACAAAGGCGAGTGTTATATCTGTGGCAAACCTCTTGATTGACGGGCTTGTGAACTGATGGAAAAAATATGTATCACCGGAATGGGAATGGTGACGTCACTGGGTCTTGATGCTCAGACCTGCTGTGCGGCCGCCAGAGCGGGTATTGTTCGGGCCACGGAACTGGACTCATTTTATGTTCGGGACCCGGAAGACGGTTCAATCAGCGGACTTGTAGTTCATGCGGCTCCCATGATAACCGAAGGCTTTGAAGGAGACGCCCGCTTGTTGCGCCTTACAACCGCAGCACTCGTTGACCTTCAGAAACAGACCTCCCATGAGCCTTGGAAACAAGGAAAAACCGGATTTTACTTCTCTGTGCCGGAACTCTGGCAAGAGTTCACCGGTTCTGCATTAATTGCTGATGAGGAAGAAAGAAAATTAAAAAAGCAAGATGAAGAAGAGATAAAAACTTTACCAGAGCCACCGAACGAATTAAGGGCTCGTGATTTGTTAAAAACCTCGGCGCATATTGGGAAATGGCCTGGTAAAATTGAATTCCGATTTACGGCGGCTTCCGGCAATACTGGGGTAACGGAAGCTCTTAATAAAGCCATTGAAGAATTACTCTCAGGGGTTATCAATGTTGCAATTGTCGGTGGGGTGGATTCGTTGCTTGGTGAAAATACCTTGAATTGGCTTACAGACACCGGTCGTTTAAAAACTCTGGAGATGGCGACAGGTCTTCAGCCGGGTGAAGCAAGCGCCTTTATTGTCCTTGAGACCCTGCGAGGGGCCAATTCCAGAGGGGGCAAAGCCATGGCGGTCGTTGACCGAATCTGTATCGGGGCGGAATCCCGGCCCCTGTTGTCCGGGAACAGATCCTTTGGCGAGGGGGTGGCAACGTTGATCGACCAGGCCATGGCCGGGTCGATCAACGTTGCCAC
>JBAYZR010000073.1:0-11855 GCA_041672425.1 Pedobacter sp.
CCGGCCATAGGTGCCGTCGCCGAAATCTATCGGGGTGGCTTTGGTAATCACAAAACGATCATCACCAAAGAGATCAGCCAGTGTTTCCCGGAATTTGGCCGGAATACTGGTTCTCCCCTTCCCATCGATTGTGCTCAGGTTCTCTCCCCCGAACATGCCACTCCTTCCATTTATTACCACTTAATTCCACTTTTTACCACATTACGGCAAAATATAGCGGGGGGCAAGTGGTGTGTCAAGATAAAACATGCAATTTGTCAGCACAAATATGGCCTGAACCTTTTATCGTGATTCAGACTTGAACAGAGCTCGCAAGCATGATATTGCTCATATCATTATGACGATACCACTTCGACCCAATATTGCCGCCATGCAGGGCTATGTCCCCGGGTTTCAGCCCGCTGACATTGATTTATGGATCAAACTCAACACCAACGAGAACTCATACCCACCATCACCCAAGGTAGTTGAGGCCATATTGGCGGAATTAGGTACTGATGGCGCCCGCCTGCATACCTATCCCAGCGCATCCAGCCTACAGTTGCGCGAGGTCGCAGGCGAACTGTATGGTTTTGATCCATCCTGTATCATCATGGCAAATGGCTCGGACGAGGTTCTCAACAATCTGATCCGTGCCTTTGCCGCAGAAGGAGAGGAAATCGGTTACATCCACCCCTCCTACTCCTACTACGCCACGTTGGCGGAGATACAGGGCGCGCGGGTGCGCACGTACGGGCTGACGGATGATTTCCGTATTGCCGGATTTCCCGAACGTTACGAGGGCAAGGTCTTTTTTCTGACCACCCCCAATGCTCCGCTCGGTCCGGCTTTTAGCTTTGAGTACATTGAAGAGTTGGCGCAGCGCTGTGCCGGGATGCTCGCGCTTGATGAAACTTATGCCGACTTTGCCGATGGCACTGCATTGGATTTGGTAAGAAAATACGAAAATGTCGTCGTAACTCGCACACTTTCAAAAAGCTATGCCTTGGCAGGCATGCGGCTCGGCCTGGCGATAGCCCGCCCCGAGGTAATTACAGCCCTGGACAAGATCCGGGACCACTACAACCTTGACCGTCTGGCCCAGGCTGCCTGTGTGGCCGCACTCAGGGATCAGGCGTATTTAAGGAAGTGTTGCCTGAAAATACGTGAAACACGGGAGTGGTTCTCTGCCGAACTGCGTGCCATGGGCTATGCCGTCATCCCGTCCCAGGGCAACTATGTTTTTGCTGCGCCGCCAGACAGTGATGGTAAGCGGGTCTATGAGGGGTTATTCGAACGCAAGATCCTGGTGAGATACTTTTCAGATCCGCTATTGGCCCATGGGTTGAGAATTTCCATAGGCACGCAGGCGGAGATGGAGACAACACTACAGGCCATGAAGGCGATAGGGTGATCAAGGAGGGGTCCATGTCAAGAGTTGCATCAATAGAGCGCATTACGGAGGAAACAAAGATACAGCTTTCGCTGAATGTTGACGGCGCCGGGCAGGCAAAGGTCTGTACATCGGTTCCGTTTCTGGATCATATGTTGAACCTGTTCTCGCGGCACGGTCTTTTCGACCTTACGGTTGAGGCCTCCGGAGATATCGACATCGATTTCCACCATACGGTGGAGGATATAGGCATTGTGCTGGGAGATGCTTTCAAGCAGGCGTTAAACGACAAAACAGGTATTCGCCGTTATGGTCAGGCCACGGTGCCTATGGACGAGACTCTGGCAAGTGTTGCGGTTGACATTTCCGGTCGACCCTACCTGGTCTATCACGTAAATCTTCCCAAGGTAAAAATCGGCGAATTCGATGTCGAACTGGCACGGGAGTTTTTTCAGGCATTTGCCAACCATTGCGGGCTGAACCTGCATATCAATGTGATGTATGGCGATAATGTGCACCATGTTATCGAGGCTTGTTTCAAGGCCTTTGCCCGTGCCATGGATGTAGCCACCCGGATTGATCCACGGGTGGAAGGGGTTATGTCCACCAAAGGGGTGCTATAACAATCCTGTTGATCAATGTACGTCACGGTGAAATAAAAAGGGAAGCTCCATGGAGTCTCCCCTTTTGTTGTTCTCGATTTCGTCCTGATCAGACTTGGTATATCGGTTTATTCCAAGTTTAATTAAGTTCCTGCAAAAGCTCCTTGGCCTTTTTGATTTCAGCGCTCTTAGGGTAGGCCTCCAACAACTTTTTTAATACATAGCGGGCGTTCTTGGCGTCGTTGATAGCCTTAAATGCCATGGCCTGCTTTAGCATTGCCGCCGGTACCTTTTCCTTTTGGGGATGATTCTTGATAACCTCCTGGAAGGCCAGGATGGCTGACTCGTAGTTCTTTTCGCTGTAGTATGTTTCACCAATCCAATAATGGGCATTGGCTGCCAGATCGTGCTGCGGATACTGTTCGAGGAATTTGGTAAAAATCTCCCGAGCATCTGCCATCTTACCAGCCTTGCAGCTTTCCAGCCCTTTCATGTAGAGGGCATCCGGCGTGATTGCTTCTACTTTTTTGGGTTGCGCCAGTTCTTTAATCTTTGTATTTAGCTCATCTACGGTTGTCTGGAGCTTTATGATCCTGTCATCCAGAGTGATAATACGCTTGTCAGCGTCCTCACGGTAGCGGGCCAGTTCTTCTGTTGGTTTTTTGACGGCGAGGGCAATATCATCGACTCTACCATTCAAAAGACGCATCTCGTTTTTGGTGCTGTCAATGGTGGCCTGGATATCTGCAGATAATCTGCGTACGGATGCAACGTCGGATTTAAAGCTTGCAACGTCGGATTTAATGCCAGTCTGGAGCGATCCGAGGCTCTCCTTTGATTCTTCGCGAATCCCTCCTAACTCCTTTTCCACGGAAAAAAGACGGGTCTTGACCGTATCAACGTCGTTGCGGGTGGTATCAAGAGCACTTTGGGTAGCGCATCCTGTGACCACAAAAAAGAGGGGCGTGATGGCGAAACGGGCCATACTTTTCATGTGACTGTCTCCTCTGAATCAAATTAATGATGTCTTTATATCACGGAGATGAATTTGTTACAATATCTGAACCTACAGTTTAGTATGAAACACACCATGGAAACATCACTGAAAGAGGGCTCCCACATCAAATGCAAGAAATAAAAATCATTGACAATTTACTATGGTTGCAGTTAAAATTTTCTGTTTTTTCACTAGTAGAGTGCAATTATTTTATCCCTTTATAAGCGTCGGGTAATAAAACCAAAAACGGCTACAAATATACACAGGAGGAATTGAAAAAATGGAACAGTATGCAGTTGTCTTTGCCTTGGTATGCGCCGCCGCCGCGGTTGTCTATGGGCTGGTTACGGCTCAGTGGATCCTGGGGCTCCCTCAGGGTAATGATCGAATGAAACAGATCGCTGCAGCCATCCAGGAAGGCGCCGGCGCTTACATGAAGCGCCAGTACACAATCATTGCCATGGTAGGCGCTGTTATGTTTGTGGCGCTCTTTGCTACATTGGGATGGAAGACCGCAGCCGGTTTTGCCATTGGGGCGCTCTTTTCCGGATTGACCGGTTTCATCGGCATGTTCGTTTCGGTGCGGGCTAATGTGCGTACCACCGAGGCGGCCAAATCCGGTATCCACAAAGCCCTGAACGTTGCCTTCAAGGGCGGCGCCATCACCGGCATGCTGGTCGTTGGTCTTGGTCTGCTGGGTGTTGCCGGTTACTATATGGCGCTATTGAAGTTGATGCCGGGCGCGCCTGTTAAAGACGTAGTAACCCAATTGGTTGGCCTCGGCTTCGGCGGCTCGCTGATCTCCATCTTCGCACGTCTGGGTGGTGGTATTTTCACCAAGGGCGCTGATGTCGGCGCTGACCTGGTGGGTAAGGTCGAGGCTGGCATCCCCGAAGATGACCCCCGCAATCCGGCTGTTATTGCTGATAACGTTGGTGACAACGTCGGCGACTGTGCCGGTATGGCCGCCGACCTGTTTGAGACCTATGCCGTTACCCTGATCGCTGCAATGCTTCTGGGCGCCATCACCTTTACCGGCAATGCCAGCACCGTCAGCTACCCGCTGATCCTGGGTGGCATCTCGATCATTACCTCCATCATCGGCACCTACTTCGTCAAGTTAAGCGGCAGCGGCAAGATCATGACCGCTCTGTATAAGGGATTGATCGCATCAGCCGTTCTGGCCTGCATCGCCTTCTATTTTGTAACCGTCCGGATGTTCCCGCAGGGGATTACCAACGCTGTCGGCCAAAACTTCAGCGCCATGAATATCTTTATCTCGGCAATTGTCGGTCTGGTTGTGACCGGCGCCATCTTCTGGATCACCGAATACTACACTGCCACTGAATACGGTCCGGTTCAGCATATCGCCCAAGCCTCCACCACCGGACATGGCACCAATGTCATTGCGGGCCTCGGAATCTCCATGAAGTCCACTGCTGCTCCGGTGATAGTCATCGCTGCCGGCATCATCGTCGCCTTCCAGTGCGCCGGGGTCTACGGTATCGCTATTGCTGCGGTTTCCATGCTCTCCCTGACCGGTATCGTCGTGGCCATGGACGCCTACGGTCCGATCACCGACAATGCCGGCGGTATTGCCGAGATGGCTGAATTGGACGATTCGGTTCGCGCCGTAACCGATCCGCTGGATGCTGTCGGTAACACTACCAAGGCTGTTACCAAAGGCTACGCCATCGGCTCTGCCGGCTTGGCTGCCGTGATCCTGTTCACATCGTACGTTGACGAATTGAACCATGCGCTGCAACTTGCCGGTAAAGAGATCATCAAATTTGACCTCTCGGATCCGTATATCATCGTCGGTCTCTTTATTGGCGGCATGCTGCCCTATTACTTTGGCGCCCAGTGCATGGAGGCGGTCGGCAAGGCGGGTGGCGCTGTTGTCGTGGAAGTGCGCCGTCAGTTCCGTGAGATCAAGGGTATCATGGAAGGCACCGGCAAGCCGGATTATGCTGCCTGCGTAGACATCGTCACCAAGACCGCCCTGAAAGAGATGGTCGTTCCCGGCCTGATACCGATCCTCGCACCGGTCATAGTTGGCTTCACCCTTGGTCCCAAGGCTCTGGGTGGGGTGATCGTCGGCTGCATCGTCACCGGTATCTTCGTCGCCATCTCCATGACCACCGGTGGTGGAGCCTGGGATAATGCCAAAAAGTACATCGAAGACGGCCACCACGGCGGCAAAGGTGGCGAAGCCCATAAGGCTGCTGTTACCGGCGACACCGTTGGTGATCCGTACAAGGACACTGCCGGTCCGGCAATCAACCCGATGATCAAGATCATCAACATCGTGTCGCTATTGATCGTACCTCTGTTGGCCAAATATATGTAGCTGGTAGTTCTTGCAGTAGAAATATGAAAAGCCCTGCATTGAACAAATTCCTGGAGGTTTCGATGAATGCTGCGGAGGTAATTGTCAGTTCCCTTGAAAAACACGCTGTGGAATATGTCTTCGGCGTTCCCGGCGGGGCTCTTGAACCGCTCAATAACGCCCTGCACAAAAGTACGATCAAGGTGATTGTGGCCAAACATGAAACCGGCGCAGCCTTCATGGCGGATGGCTATGCGCGGGTCAGCGGCAATATAGCGGTGTGCTGTAGCACCGCTGGACCCGGGGCAACCAACATGATCACTGGAATCGCATCCGCTTTTGGGGATTCCATCCCGGTGATAGCCCTGACCGGGCAGGTCTCCACATCTTTGTTTGGTAAAGGCGCCACCCAGGAATTTACGGTTCATAACTTCAGCGTTGTCAGTATCTTCGGGCAAATTTCGAAATACAGCGATATCATTATAAATGAAAACAAGGCCGGGGAGATGATCTCCAAGGCGCGCAGGCTGGCTCTGACCGGCAGAAAGGGTCCTGTCCACCTGAGTCTTCCCGTTGATATCATGCTGCGGCAGGTTGTTGATGATAGTCATGTAAGATGCAGTACCACCCAGGTGATGGGTTTTAACAGGGAAGGGGTTAAGAAGGCCGCGCAGCTCCTTCTGGGCGCAAAGAGTCCGGTGATTCTCGCCGGATGGGGCACTGTGCTCTCGCGGGCAGATGAAGAGATTTTAGAACTGGCCGAACTGATGGATATCCCGGTTGCAACCTCGCCCAAAGCCAAGGGCATTATGAGCGAGTCGCATCCCCTCTCGTTGGGGGTGCTGGGATTCGCCGGATCGCCGGTATCAATGGAATATATCATCAAGAGAGATGTCGATGTAATGCTTGCAATAGGAACGAGTTTCAACGAATGCGTGACTGATGGATGGGATAACAGATTACTTCCGATCAAGTCACTGATCCACATAGATATCGATAGCAATGAAATCGGTAAAAACTATTATGTAGATGTTGGGATTATCGGCGATGCAAAAAACGTCTTGCGTGAGTTTATCTATGAACTGCACAGGAACAAAAAGAGTAAGAGCGTTGGAGACAACAGGCGTAAAGAGGTACAAAACATTAAAGAGAGTTTGACGGTAAAAAGCAAAAAATTGAACAAAAGGCCCTACCATCCGCAGCGCTTGATCATGGATCTGGCTGCCTCCTTGCCGAAGGAGACGCTCTATTTTGTGGACATCGGCAACAGTACGGCCTGGGCAATCCGGCATCTTAACATAGAAATACCCTATTCATTTTTTGTCGGCCTCGGTTTTGCTTCCATGGGATTTGCGGTGGCAGCGTCGATCGGTGGCAAGCTGGCTGCCGGAAACAGGCCGGTTGTCGCCCTGGTCGGTGACGGTGCTTTCCTGATGAACGGCACGGAGGTGGTCACGGCGGTCAATTATAATATTCCGGTCATCTGGGTAGTCATGAACAACTCCATGCTTGGCATGGTCTACCACGGCAGAAAGCTTGCCGACATCCCGGAGGGGATTATATCCACGTTCAAGCCGGTGGATTTTGTAAAACTCGCTGAGGGGTTTGGCGCACGGGGAATCAGGATCACGAAACCAGGCGAGATAAATAAGGAAATGATGGATGAGATTATTTCAGCTGGAGTCCCGACCGTGCTGGATGTGATGATCGACCCGGAAGAGGTGCCACCGATACATTCCCGCATTTCGTCGCTGGAAAAATTTTACACATGATATGGTATAACGCTTCAATATCGTGCCACAACATCCATGGAGGGATACCATGAAAAAGAGAGCATTTATTGCAGGCTTGTTTTTCGTGTTGTGTCTGGGGATGAACAGCACGGTTCAGGGGGAGGATGAGCCGGTTTCCTTGCCTGGTATAGCAGCTGAACAGAACAACCAGACTGAAAACAAAGATCTGCTCATGTTTTTTGAGGAACAGGATCTGGTCACCGCCACCAAACACCCCACCTCGCTACGCAAGGCCCCTGCCATAGCCACAATCATCACTGCCGACGAAATCAGGAATATGGGCGCCCGCAATCTGCTGGATGTCCTGAAGATGGTGCCTGGTCTCGGCATCTCGACCAACGAGTTCGGTGTGATGATGGTCGAGGTTCGCGGCATCAGGTCCCGAATCAACGAAAAAATCCTGTTCATGATCGACGGCCATTCCCTGAACAAGAGCATCTATGGCAGTTCCTTATACCCTTATGCCGAAATGTTTCCCATGGAAAACATCCGGCAGGTGGAGGTGGTGCGGGGACCTGGCTCGGCCCTCTACGGCAACAGCGCCTTTGTGGCCACCATCAACATTATCACCCGCAATGCCGAGGAGATCAACGGCTTGGAGGTGAAAGCCGGCGGCGGCAGCTTCGACAGCTACAAGGAAAACCTGGTCGTCGGTAAGGCCATCGGTGACAAGCTGACCGTTTCCGGCAGTCTGGACCATAACCAGACCAACGGCCCACGGCTAAAGGTCGAGGCGGATACCCTGAACGCCTCCGGCACGCCCGATATGAAAGGCAAGCAGACCGATATCTTTCTGAAGATCGGCTACGGCGACCTCTCTTTCCGTGGCCACTACCTCACCAAACGGCAGGGCATGTACATCGGCATGGCATCTGCCCTTACCGACGATTCGAGCAATATTCTGATCGATAATTACTGGGGTGAACTGGCCTATGGCCTGCGCCTGGCGGAAGGGCTCTCCGTGAACATGAAGCTCTATTACGATCATTTTGAGCAGGATCCGAATGTGAAGTTTTATCCGAACAACTATGTCAATGATACCGGAGTCGTCTTTCCTGACGGGATGATCGGCAAGCCACTGGTAAAGGACCGCACCATCGGTGGTGAACTACAGGTCGACTGGGATGTCTTCGAGGGGAATCATCTGGTCGCGGGTCTCTCCTTTGAGGAGTTGCAGCAATATGATGTCAGACAACTGGCCAACTACGACCCAAAGACCTACGCTCCTTACCCCTCCATCCAGGAGGTTGCCAACTGGAATAAGGATGCCACCCGCCAGATCTTTGCGACATATCTACAGGACGAATGGCAACTGCTGGAGCAGGTCAACCTGACGACCGGTTTGCGCTACGACCATTACAGCGACTTCGGCGATACCATTAACCCACGAATCGGGCTGGTCTGGAGCTTCCTGGAAAACACCGATCTGAAGCTGCTCTACGGACAGGCCTTCCGGGCGCCCAACTTTCAGGAACTTTACAACAGCAACAACCAGGCTGTGGTCGGCAACCCCAAACTCAAACCGGAACGGATCACTACCTATGAGGCTGGCCTGGCCTGGCGCCTCAACCGATTCTTTGCCGCCAATCTGAACTACTTTTACAGCATGATCGACGACCAGATCGACGTGAACACTGCAACAACAACTGCCGTTGCCAATATCGGCAAAACCGAGATCCAGGGCGTTGAAATGGGGCTGAACGGCGCCTACGGGCCCGACCTGTACTGGAAGCTGAACTATGCTTATCAGTACGCTCGCGACGCCAACACCGGCCAACGACTGCCCTATGTGCCATCGCACCGGGCCTCTGGCAGCATCAACTATGCTCCGGCAAAATACGTGAACCTTCACAGCGACGTGCTATGGACCGGGCCTCGCCCGCGAGATAAAGGAGACAGCCGTTCGGAGATGCCTGCATATGCCACGGTTGATCTGGCCGTAACACTCAAGAATTTTTTCAAAACCCTGGAGATTCAGGCCACGGTACGCAATCTCTTCGACAAGCGCTACAAGGACCCGGATATCTCCGGAATTCTGAATAAAGTTCCCGGCGATTACCCTCGGGAAGGAATTTCCGGGTTTGTGACCGCGTCTTACAGGTTTTAGCATTTGCCGCAAACTCAGGTGATGCAATCAAAGATGTTGCAGTCGAAACTACTGACAGATCATTTGACAAATAACCCACCACAGGAACCTGCATTGCTGAAAGCCGTTTATCCTAATACATTGTTTTCTCCATCCCGGCGCCTCAATCCGTTCTTCGCAGTGCTTTACCTTTTTTTTCTGCTGCTGTTCTCCTCCCCGGCCTGTGCCGCAAAGGTTCTCATTGTTGGTGATACCCGGTATGCGCTGGTCGCCGACGTCGTATCGGAGATCCAGTTATCCCTGAAGTCAAATAGCAAGGTGTTTGCAACCTCAGAGGTCAGGGGGAGACTTGGTGCTGCAGTAGAGCGGGAAACAGCACAGGTCGTAGTTGCGCTGGGGATGGAAGCGGTCGGCGAGGCCATGCGTCTGCCGCCATCGATTGCCGTTGTCTATGGTCTTGTAGTCGTACCTCCCAGGAATGGCAGGCAAAATATTACCGGAGTATATATGTCCCCTCCGGTGAGTGAATATATCTCTACCGTCAGGCGCTACCTTCCCACAATCAACAGGGTCGCTATCGTGGGAAGCCATAACATGATGAAGAGTCTGCTTGACAGCGAATCTGCCCAGGTTGACGTATATCGTGTCGGCAGTTCATCCGATCTTGTCGATACAGTCTCTCGGATTGTCGATACCAGGGCGCTGTTGCTGCTCCCGGACACCAATCTGCTGACCACCCAGGTCATGTCAAATGTATACCTGTTCTCGTTCAGAAAAAACATCCCGCTGCTTGGCGTCTCGGAAGCAAATGTAAAGCAGGGATCGCTGTTTGCGCTCGTATTTGATCCAAAGGTGGTCAGCCACCAAATTAGTGAAAAGGTGCAAACCATTTTGAATGGGGTCGATGCCGGAGAGATAGCTGTTTCCCCTCCCAGAAAATACAATTTGTATATAAACAGCAATACAGCGCAGAAGATGGGGATCGAGATACCGGATGAGATGTTGAGGAAGGCGAAAAAAGTCTATTAATGGAGCCAAGCTTAAAAGCTTATTCCGACTCCCTTATGGAACTACCCTTGAATAACAATACAGAAATGAATTATAAGTCTATCACCATTGAGCCCATTGTCTTGTTGTGACTAGTATATCGAATCATCCCCGTGGATGAATATCCTGGTGTAGTCGTTTCAGGCGTTCACGGGTGACGTGGGTGTAAATCTGGGTGCTGGAGAGATCGGCGTGCCCCAGCATGATCTGTACGCTGCGCAGGTCAGCGCCATTCTCCAACAGGTGGGTGGCGAAAGAGTGGCGCAGGGTATGTGGGGAAATATTCTTGTGGATTTTGGCCAGAGCCACCCTTTTCTTGATAATGTTCCAGAACGCCTGACGACTCATGGCCTTGCCCAGGCGCGATAGGAAGAGAAATTTATTTTGTCTCGCCGGGTCAAATCTGTAGCGGACACCATCCAGATAGGCCGTGACCCGCTGGCAGGCTGAATCGCCAATAGGCACGAGTCGTTCCTTGCTCCCCTTGCCCATGGTCAGCAGATAACCGGCATCCAGATTTACCTCCCGCAGCTTGAGGCTGATTAATTCAGAAACCCTGAGGCCGGTGGCATAGAGCAGTTCCAGCATGGCCAGATCACGCACATTCTCGCCCGACGTTCCTGTACAGGCTGCAAACAGGGCATCAACCTCCTGGGATGTCATGAACCCCGGCAGCTTATGCATGGTGCGGGGCGCTTCAATGATCGAGGCCGGATTACTGTCGCTATAGTTCTCAATCATCAGGAATTTGTGGAACGAGCGGATGGACGACAGAGAGCGCGCCCGGCTGCGGGGACCAATGCCCGCCTCCTTCAACTGACCCAGGAATACAGCAATGTCCGTGGATGCCACCTCGCCCGGAGTACTCCGGCCTTCTTTCTCCAGAAAGTCCAGATAACGTGTCAGGTCGCTACTATAGGCCTCCCGGGTATTGGCCGAGAGCCCTTTTTCCACCGCCAGGTAACAAATAAACAGGTCGAGGTAGTCGTTCATGGTTATTCAGGCATATCCTTTCTGACAATCCTCTTGAAACTTCGAGTCCCGCATTCAATAGAAATTAGCATGAACAAATACCACAAACCATGATAAACCGTAATAAGTTTGATATATGTGACTCTGATTTACAGATCAAACAGGAGAGTCAGCCGGATAAAATCCATTGACAGGTCGGCGCCAATAATCTAAGTTCTTTAAAACGCTGGGGGAGTTTCGACTGAGAGCGGCCTTGATGGTTGCGACCCTTAGTACCTGATCCGGGTAATGCCGGCGTAGGGAAGCGCTCTTAAGTAACATTCACAAGCCGCTTCCGCGGCTTTTTTCGTTTATCCTGTCTATCAGGGTTATGGAGGCAGATATGCAGGTTATGTTGAACGGCAATCCTGCTGATATCAAAGATGGCAGTACGGTTGCGGAGTTGCTTGAGCAGTTGCAGGTAGGCCGCGAACGGGTGGCGGTTGAGGTGAATCTCGATATTGTCCAGAAGTCGGCATATGACACCCATACACTTGCCACGGAAGACAGGATCGAAATCGTCCATTTCGTGGGTGGTGGATAAACCAACCCTGATAAACAGCATATTTATTAAAGGAGTAAGCGCTATGGCATTTGAAAAAAACAAGTTGATTATTG
>JBAYZR010000074.1:0-11830 GCA_041672425.1 Pedobacter sp.
TGCATCGACCGGCTGGCGACCTCCCAGCCCTGGTTCGCCATGACTGGTGGGCGTGAGGTATATGTCGTAGTTGTGGGACCAGCCATATCCAAGTGCCCTTTTCGCGTAATTGAAGTTGCTGTCATAAGAACGGGAAAACTCCAGCCCCAGCGGGGCGCTCCCCCCCACGACAAGATCGGTGTTGAGATAATAGTAGGCCCCGCTTGCCATATCCACCGGATCACCACAGGATGTGGAAGTCGTGATGGCCGCCTGTGAGGTAATGGAAGCCGTGGGTTCTGCTTGGCAACGATAGGTAGATGATGTCGATGTTGTGTTGAGGTTAACGAATGTATCGTAATTGATTTTTGTAGAGTACGTCGGGGCGGGAGTGGTGTAAATGTACGGATTGTAACTTGGCAGCGGGTCATACATGTTCCCCTGAAAGCTGCCATACCCACCATAATACCCCCCGCCGATGATCATGCCCATCGACATCGTATCTGAAAAGTTCAACGAGAGATAGCCTTTCCCTTTCCACTTATTCAACGTCAATTGACCATTGTCGGGCAGGATAAGAATTGTTCCGGGAACCGACAGCTTCGCACCAAACTCATTAAAATCTTTCGGCGTAGTATAGTTGACCAGCAGCGGCTTGATCGTGGGGTAATTGGCGCTTGTGACTAAATATATTTTTCTGGCTGTGGAGTTAGCTATCTGGAACAGCTTCTTGGAGTGCCGCTCGATGCTGAAGCTTGTGGCTGGGATGTTATTACGCTATCGGAGGGCGCCAAGGTTCCCCCTGTCGGTTCGGCAACGTTGGAAGCCGTTGTCTTTTCTTCGATTGCAGGAGTCGCTGACTGCGCGGCCAGGGTGTTGTCCATCCTTACGATAAAGGCGGCGGAGTAACCGTTAGTATCTGGAGTTCCGGCGAAGTCTGCCGAGGTTGTTGTGCCGCCAAGGCACACCATGCCCTGCGAATCGATTACAAGGGCATGTGCTTCTTCGTCGGCGCTGCCTCCGACGAACGTGGCAGCAATAACTTTTTGTAAAGTATCGTCCAGCTTTGCGACAAAGATATCCGAGGTGCCTTTCAGGGTGGCACTATTTGCGTCAGAGGAGACAGGGAATTCCGGCGACCGGGTGTTCCCGGCGATATAGACTAAGCCATCGCGGTCAAGGGCCAGAGCGGCTGCGGCGTCGTCTGCCGCGCCACCAAGCAGCATCGAACCGGTAAGTTCATCCAGCAAAGGGCTGAGTTTGGCAACAAAAGCATCTGAAACGCCTGCCGAAACATTGACCGAGGCATCGAAAACCGACGGGAAATCCGTGGACCAGGTGGCCCCGGCTACGTAGATTCTTCCCATCCCGTCCACCGCCATGGCAAAAAGTTCTTCGTTGCCATTACCACCAAGGAAGGTGGAGGCAAGTAGACGCCTGAGCCGAACATCAAGCTTGGCCACAAAGACATCAGTTCCGCCATTCTTGTTTCTTGCATAACCATGGGAAGTGACGGGGAAGTCGACCGATCCCGTGGTTCCCGCTACCAGCAGGGCGCCATCAGCAGCAAATGCCAAAGCGGTTGGCACGTCATTTTGCGATCCACCAAGGTAGGTGACAGCGCGAATATGTTTGAGAGATGTATCAAACGACGCGATAAAGGCGTCAATTTTTCCATTTTGACGGCTGTCATAACCGAGGGAAGCAGTCGGCAGGCTGATTGATCCTGTTGAACCGGCTATATAGATCGTACCGATGGGATCTGCGACGATGGCGGTTGGCTTGTCTTCGCCACCACCCCCGTAAAGAGTTGATGCCTCAAGGCGTTGCAGGGTGGCATCGAATTTTGCGATAAAAGCGTCGGATCCTCCGTTGTGTTTGTTTTCATAGGCGCCGGTGGTCGTAGGGAAATCCGCTGACCGGGTATAGCCGGTGATAGCTACCTGCCCTCCGGCAGTCACCATCATGGCGGAGATCTCTTCGTTACCAATACCACCCAGGTAGGTGAAGGCAACAAGCGTATGAAGCGTCGGGTCTAGTTTGGCGACAAACGCGTCAAGTCCGCCGCGATAATCGCTTGTTGGCGCTGTGTTATCCGCTGAACGCGTCGAGCCGGCAAGATAGACCGCACTCGATGCGTCAACTGCGATAGCTCTTATTGTTTCGTTGCCATCTCCTCCGAGAATCTTTGCGGTGAATACCGGATCGATGACAAGTTCCCTGCCTTGGTCGTACTCTCCAATCGCAAATCGGTAGCAGTTTCCTTCAACCACATAGGCGACCCGAACCTTTTTTTTGATATCGTCCACCATCTGATAGGCTTCCGGCTGCGAGAATCGCAAGGCCTCTTCTCCGGCCAGAACCTCCAGGCCGCCGTCACTGCTGACACGCAGGCCTTTGGCGCCGCTTACACTCATCTTTATAGTTTCCGGGTTTCCACCAGGTTTGATCTGGAACAGCTTCTCTACACGCTTGCCGTAGGCTTTGAGTTTGAGATCTACACCCTGATAAACTTCGCCGAAAGATATCTCATCATAGGCGGAAAGTTTATTTTTCCAGTTTTTTGAGTCTGCGCCGGAGAAGGTATTGACGATTGCCGACGAAAGTACGTTACCGTGCGGAGAAGTTATTGCCCCGACGAGGCGTTCTTGGATTGTGCTGCCACTTTGAACGGAATAGGTGATGGAGCCGTCGCCTGCAACGGCAACAGCTCCCTCGAACGTGGGTGCATAGTACTTTATCTTATCATTGGGATGCTGCCCGGCGTTCTCTATGAACGGCATTCTAAGGGAGTACAGTGATGAACCCTCTGCGAAGTGCTTCCCCCTTGCGTCTGCCCCAAAGACCGAAAGACTCGACAGCGTGATCACCGCTAACGCAACTAATAAAGGCAGTACCATTTTTTGCGTCGCAAACCCGTTCATGCTGTCCTCCAAACCACATTCTAATAAGTTTGAGTTGACTCTTTAATTAGTCGAGATTGATGCAAGAAGTGGTCTTTCTATTACGGAGCAAGTTTTAAACTATTTTGCTCTGAAAGTGTAAACTCTCAAGTCGGAAGCGCCTATTTGACAGCAGCTTGAAATTCAGGGGCTATTTCACTATCTCCGTCCCGATGCCGATATCGGTAAATATCTCCAGAAGAACCGCATGTTCCACCCTGCCATCAATGATATGCGCCTTTTTGACACCCTCACCGAGGGCATCAGCACAGCAAACCACCTTGGGAATCATCCCGCCGGTAATGGCCTCCTCTTCGATCAAGCGGTGCATGTCAGCCACAGCGATACTTGTAAGCAGAGTACCGGTCTTATCCTTGACCCCATCGATATCGGTCAGCAGGATCAATTTCTCGGCGTTAAGCGCCGCCGCCACCCGTCCGGCCACCAGATCGGCGTTTATGTTGTAGCTTTCTCCCTCCAGGCCAACACCTACCGGCGCGATAACCGGGATGTACTTGCCATGTTCAAGGGTTGCGATCAGATCCGTGTTGACTCTGACCACATCTCCCACATAGCCGATATCCAGCAACTCAACAGCGCCGTCCTCATGACGTACGTCCTGGAGCAGCTTCTTGCACAGAAGCAATGTTCCGTCCTTACCGGAAAGCCCAACAGCCCGGCCACCATGCTGATTAAGGTACCCGACGACCTCTTTGTTGACCTGACCGACCAGCACCATCTCCACAACAGACATGGTCTCTTCATCGGTCACCCGCATGCCCCTGACAAACTGCGAGACAATTCCGTAGCGCTTGAGGGTCTGGTTGATCTGCGGACCACCGCCATGGACTATGACCGTGTTGATGCCCAGAGACTTGAGCATGATCACATCCAATGCAAACGATTCTTTCAGCTTCTCGTCCGACATGGCATGACCACCGTACTTGATAACAAATGTCTTCCCTGAGAAACGCCGTATGTACGGCAACGCCTCCATAAGGGTCTTGGCTTTCTCGATCAGGTATTCCATACTGTAATCCTTTAGCAAAATTTCAACCGTTATTGCCGCGGTAGCGTAACCGTAACAGCGGTTCCCAAATCCAATTCACTATCCAGGCTGATACTGCCGCCGTTTTGACGAACAAACTCGCTGGCGTAAAACAACCCCAAACCAAACCCGCGCACCTGCCCGGTATTCTCCGGATCAATCTGATAGAATTTCTCAAACACCTTGGCAATCTCCTCCCGGGGAATACCGATTCCGGAATCGTATACAGTGATTGAAACCTTGTCATCGCTATTTTTAATCACGATGGAGATTTGCCCTTTATCCTTGGAGAACTTGTAGGCGTTATCAATGATCTGCTGGAGTGCAAAGGAGATCTTGTTCCGGTCAATATGCACAAGAGGCGCCTTCTGTTTAACAAAATCCAATTCAATACCTGGCTTGTTCTGAGCCTCCCGGGATTTGTGCAGTACCTCCGTGACAATATCGTTCAAATCGCACATTTCCAGGTTCAGGCCTGCGCTTCCCACCATTACCTGGCTAAAAACGAGTAAATCGGCCACAAGACGCCCCAGATAAGACGACTCGTCGTAAATCATTTGAGCATTATGCATGAATTGCGGGTCATCAGGATCGTAACATCCGCGTTGAATGTTCTGTAGGAACAAAGAGATGGAAGTGATCGGCGTACGTAGTTTATGAGATATCAGTGAAAGAAAGTTGCTTTTGAGACGATCCATTTGTTTCAGACTGATCAGTTCTTCCCTTAGCCTTTTCTTTAACAGCGCCTTCTCAACAGCGGTCCTGAGTTGCAGGATGTTGAGCGGTTTGCTGATAAAGTCGTCAGCACCCTCCTTGAGGGCATTGAGTACGATCTCCTTATCGGCAAAGCCGGTCATAATGATCACTACCGCATGGGGATCGAGCTCCTTGACCAGCCGCAGGAGATCGATACCGGTCCCGCCCGGCATCATCACATCGGACAGGATCAGGTCTGGCCGCTCATGTTTATACAACCAAAGGGCATCGGAACAGGAACCCGCCTTCAGGATCTGATACTGTTCCAGGGCTTTTCCGCACAGATCCCTGATGATCTCTTCATCATCCACTATCAGGATAGTAGCCTGATATTCCGGAGAAGTAGAATCTTCGCCATACCACTGCTGCAATGTCATTCAAACACCACACATAATCTCAAAGTTATGGCCGTCATACTCCTGACAGCACTCGTACAGCAGCTGCAAGCGCCTCAGCAAGCATCTCAGGCCTGGAACCACCCGCCTGCGCCAGCTCCGGTTTGCCACCACCGCTTCCACCAATAATCGGAGACAATTGTTTAATGATATCAACTGCTTTAAATTTAGCATTCACTCCCTTGGTCACCGCCACAAGCAGATTGGCCTTATCAGCAATAGCTGCCCCGAGAACGACAACCCCCTCACCGATACGATCTTTGAGGGTATCGGAAAGGTCCCGTAACGCCTTGACATCCTCCACCTGTACCTGAACTGCCAGCAGCTTCACACCGTTGACTTCAATAACCTGCGAGAGCAGGTCTCCGGAAGCAGCGACATTTAGTTTGCCATGGAGAGACTCTATCTCGCGTTGCAGTTCCTTCTGGCGGGTCAGCAGTCTTTCCAGCCGTTCCAAGGGATTGCCGCCCTCTGCCTTTAGTAGTACTGCCATTGCCCGCTGTTCATCTTCCAACTGCTGCACAAAATTGAGTGCGCCCGCTCCGGTCAAGGCCTCAATACGACGCACACCAGCAGCAATGCCGGCTTCACTGACTATCTTGAACAGACCGATATCGCCGGCGGCAGACACATGGGTACCACCGCAAAGCTCCATACTGACATCGCCTACCCTGACAACGCGTACCATGTCGCCGTATTTTTCGTCAAAGAGCGCTGTAGCGCCAGCCTCAATGGCCTCGGTGATCTTCATCTGAACCGTCGAGACCGGATCGTTATCCATGATAAAGCCGTTGACCAGATCCTCCACTTGGCGGATCTCCTCGTCTGTCATTGCCGAAAAATGGGTATAGTCGAAACGCAAGCGATCTGAAGAAACCAACGATCCAGCCTGCTTGACGTGCTCACCCAGCACCTGACGCAGGGCCGACTGGAGCAGATGGGTAGCGGTATGATTGCGCCCCGTAGCCTTCCGGGCAGACACGGTCGTTTTCAGATCAGCGGCATCGCCTTTTTTCAGCACCCCCTCGCGAACTATTGCGTGGTGTACGATCAGATCAGGATAGGGGCGACTGACTGTAAGCACATCCAGGTGGGCGTTACCGGTTGAAATCGTACCGCTGTCACCCTTCTGGCCTCCTGACTCACCATAAAACGGGGATGTTTCCGTAATCAGGTCAATAGCATCGCCTGTAGTGGCGGATTCAACCTCGACGCCGTCCTTGACGATTGCCGCGACATTCGCATAGACCGACATCTCGTCGTACCCCACGAATATGCTGCGCACGCCACGGTTGTGCAGCTCTTTATAAATCTGGGCGATACCTTCTTCTCCCGACCCTTTCCAGTGTTCACGGGCCTGTTCACGCTGCTTCTCCATGCAAACCTCGAAGCCGGCTTCATCAATTGAGAAGCCCTCCATCGCCACAATGTCCGCCGTCAAATCGGTGGGAAACCCGAATGTATCGTACAACTTGAAGAGTGCTTCACCGGAGATGACGTTCTTTCCGGCTTGGCGAAGCAGTGCCATTTCATCGTTGAGGATTGCCAGACCCCGGTCAAGGGTTTCCGCGAAACGCTGTTCCTCGGCCAGGATGACCTTCTTGATATAGCTCTCCCGCTCAAGTAATTCGGGATATGCCTTGCCCAACATATCACGCACCGCATCCACCGTATGAAAGAGCATCGGCTCGGAAAATCCGAGCATCTTGGCGTGACGTGCGGCACGGCGCATGATGCGGCGCAGCACATAGCCACGGCCTTCATTGCTGGGAAGCGCCCCGTCACAGATAAGAAAGGTTACGGCACGGGCATGATCAGCTATAACCCGCATGGAAACATCGTCCCTGTCGCTGGCCCCGTACCGTTTGCCGGAGATCCGCTCCACATGGCGGATAACCCCCTGCAGCAGATCGGTGTCATAATTGGAGCCAACTCCCTGCATGACCGCACAGATGCGCTCCAGCCCCATGCCGGTGTCTACCGAGGGTTTGGGAAGCGGAGTCAGTGTACCGTCGGCGGAACGGTTGAACTGCATGAAAACATTGTTCCAGATCTCCATGTAACGGTCACAGTCGCAGCCCACTGTACATGTTGGGCTATCACAGCCAACCTCAGGTCCTTGATCGTAGAATATCTCCGAACAGGGACCGCAGGGACCGGTATCACCCATGGACCAGAAGTTGTCTTTTTCACCAAAACGGAAGATGCGCTCCCGCGGAACGCCCTCCTGAAGATGCCAGATGTCGGCAGCCTCGTCATCGTCGGTATAGACAGATACGTAAAGGCGATTTTTGTCCAGGCCCACGTCCTTCGTCAGAAATTCCCAGGCATAGGCAATCGCCTCTTTCTTGAAATAGTCGCCAAAGGAAAAATTGCCGAGCATCTCGAAAAAGGTGTGGTGACGCGCCGTCCTGCCAACGTTTTCAAGGTCGTTGTGCTTGCCTCCGGCTCGCACGCACTTCTGCGAACTACAGGCACGGGTATATCCCCTGTTTTCCAGCCCAAGGAAACAATCCTTGAACTGGTTCATGCCGGCATTCGTAAACATGAGCGTAGGGTCATTCTTTGGGATGATCCCCGAACTGGCCACCACCGCATGACCCCGGTCAGCAAAAAATTTCAGAAAGCGTGCGCGAATATCATTACCTGTCATCTGTTTCCTCAACGAAATGGAATTTAAACTCAAGGGACAGCGCCCCCTATACTGAGAGTAGAGTGGACAGGATGTATTGCCCACCAATCCGCGTGCGCAAACGATAAAACTGTTTGCACACCCTACTAGACCTGCTCACGCATAGCCTTCATAATGACGGAAAACCCGAAGCCTCTGCGCTGTAGAAAAGCTATTACCCTTTGCTTTTCCCCGTCCGTGGTATCAGAAAAGGAAAAACCGGGGAAACGCTTTTCAAGTAACAAGCGCGCCCCTTCGCCCTCATCATGTTCACCGCAAAACATTCCCAAAACCTCATCAATGAGATCAGCAGAAATACCCCGCCGCCGCATCTCCAGCTTGAGGCGTGGACCGAAGAAACGCAACGTTGCGAGAGCCGATTCTGCAAAGCGTTCGGCAAAACGGCGGTCGTTGATCCAACCTTCCATTGCCAGGCGTGTCACCACGCTCTCGGCAATCGTTTCAGGGCAATTCCTGGAACGGAGTTTTTCCCTGAGTTTTGTTGTCGTGTAATCGCGGGTAGCCAGGAGTTTCAGGGCATATTGATAAGCCCGCTCCAGAGTTAATGGTTCAAAACTTTTCAAAGTCAAGCTTCTCGGGTTCGGCCTCTACTTCCTTCTTGTTCTCAAAACCCTCCCAGGAGGCATCCGAGGTCGAAGATATGCCGGACAGCTTTAGGGCAAAGTCATCGGGATTGGAACTTTGCCGCAACGCCTCGTCATACGAGATCAAATTCCCCGTGTAAAGCTTCATCAGCGACTGGTCAAAAGTCTGCATGCCATAGGCGACAAACCCTTGGGAAATTGCATTGTGGAGCTGTTTGGTCTTGTCCTTGTCATCGATACACTCCCGCACACGGGCCGTACCAAGCATGACCTCAACCGCTGGCACGCGCCCCTTGCCATCTGCCTTGGGAACCAGACGCTGGGAGATCACCCCCTTGAGGAGCCCGGCCAACTGGATGCGCACTTGACGCTGGTGGTAGGGAGGGAAGACGCTGATGATCCGGTTGACTGTCTCGGCAGCGTCCATGGTGTGCAGCGTGGACATGAGCAGGTGACCAGTCTCGGCAGCGGTCATGGCGGTCTCGATGGTTTCATGGTCGCGCATCTCGCCCACCAGGATCACGTCCGGGTCCTGGCGCATAGCCCCTTTCAGAGCTGTAGCAAAGGATGGTGTATCCGAACCCACCTCGCGCTGACTGATGATACTTTTGTTGTCGCGATGCAGGTACTCCAGCGGGTCCTCGATAGTGATGATATTGCATGTGCGAGTCTGATTAATATAATCGATCATGGCAGCCAGGGTAGTGGATTTGCCTGAACCGGTTGTACCGGTCACCAAGACCATACCGCGCTCCTCCTGACAGATCTTCTGAATGATAGGAGGCAGGTTGAGTCCCGCCAGGGACGGTACGGAAAAAGGGATGGCCCGGAAGACCATGGCTGTCGTACCGCGTTGGCGATAGACACTGACCCTGAAACGCCCCAGACCCGGCACGGCATAGGCAATGTCTACCTCTGAGTTTTCTTCAAAAATTCGCCGCTTACGTTCATTCATCATTGAATGAGCCATACCGGCGACCAGATCTGGCGAAAGTCGTTGGGAATTGGGGATTGGGTGCAGCTTGCCATCGATACGAACAATGGGGGGCAATCCAGTCTTGATATGGATGTCCGAACCATTGGCCTTGACGGCGACAGTCAATATCTCATTGAGATCCATCGATTACCTCCGGTTAGGTCTTGGCAACCGCTGGCGCCTTGAGCAGATCCATCAGTTTTCCTTCAATCTCGGCCAGTATTTCAGGATGTTCAGTCAGCCAGGTACGAGAATTCTCGCGCCCCTGGCCGATACGTTCCTTGCCGTAGGAATACCAAGCGCCGCTCTTCTCAACGATCCCTTTATCCACCGACAGGTCTAACACATCACCCGTGCGGGAGATACCTTCGCCGTAAAGAATATCAAATTCCACCTCTCGAAACGGTGGAGCCACCTTGTTTTTAACGACCTTGACCCTGGTGCGGGAACCTATCACGACATCGCCCTGCTTGAGGGTGGCGATCTTGCGGATATCCATCCGTACCGAGGCATAGAACTTGAGGGCATTGCCACCGGTTGTAGTCTCGGGATTGCCGAACATGACTCCGATCTTCATGCGGATCTGATTGATAAAGATCACACAGCAATTTGACTTGGAGATAATACCGGTCAACTTGCGCAATGCCTGGGACATCAACCGGGCCTGCAGTCCCATGTGCGAATCGCCCATATCCCCTTCTATCTCCGCCTTGGGGACCAGGGCGGCTACCGAGTCAATCACCAGCACATCAATGGCGCCGCTACGCACAAGGGTCTCGGCGATTTCCAAGGCTTGTTCACCCGTATCCGGCTGGGAAACCAGCAGGTCGTCCGTCTTGACGCCCAGTTTGCGGGCATAACCGATATCCAGGGCATGCTCGGCATCCACAAAGGCCGCTATACCTCCCTGTTTCATCGCCTCGGCCACAATGTGCAGTGCCAGGGTAGTCTTGCCGGAGGACTCCGGACCGTAAATCTCCACAATCCTGCCACGCGGCACTCCACCCACCCCCAGCGCCATGTCAAGGGAGATAGAACCGGTGGAAATAGCCTCCACATCTGGCAGCGCCTCTTCATTGCCCAAGCGCATGATGGCGCCCTTGCCGAACTGTTTCTCGATTTGGCTCAAAGCAAGATCAATAGCCTTGTTTTTTTCCTGCGTGGTATTTTTTTCCGACATGATTGTATATCTCCTAGAGGGAAGAATGGTGAGATTAAAGAGAGTAAAAATACCATATCTGACTATTGACCCGCAAGGATTTATCTAGCTATGACACTTCTTCGCATTCGAACGTACTGATTCTTTCTTCCTGTGTGTAGGGTGGTCTGCACATCTGACAAAATCATTAAGATTGGCAAAATGTGAAATGTGCAGCCCTGACACTGTTGTTATTCCTGTGACTCCTGACGACACCGTTGCATAGAGGCAAGCAATCAAAACTTGATATTGCAGTTTATATCTAATATAGTTTTGTTAAACAAAAAGCTTATCGATAGGAGTGTACTGTGAATGTCGTAAAACTTTCACCAAAATACCAAGTAGTGATTCCACGTGATGTCCGTGAAAACTTACATCTCATTCCGGGCCAGATGATGCAGGTCATCGCATACGGCAACAGGATCGAGTTGATGCCGTTTAGAGACATCCGAGAAATGCGGGGTTTTCTCAAGGGGATTGATACAACCGTGACTAGAGAGGTAGACCGCCTGTGAACATTGTGGACTCATCGGGATGGCTGGAGTATTTCTCGGACGGCCCGAATGCCGACCGTTTTGCGGAACCGCTTGGCAATGTTTCTGAATTATTGATGCCGACAATCATTTTGTATGAGGTATTCAAAGTTGTCTGTCGTCAACGCGGTGAAGACTCGGCCCTCCAAGCAGTGGCATTAATGCAGCAGGCCCGAGTTGTAGAATTATCTTCGTCAATCGCATTATTGGCTGCAAAGCTGAGCCTGGAGGTAAAGATCCCTATGGCTGACAGCATTATTCTGGCCACGACACAAACAAATAACGCGACCCTCTGGACTCAGGACAATGATTTTGAAGGACTGCCCGGTGTCAGGTATTTTCCAAAGACATCATCCTGACTTTGGAGAAGTTCCAACTCTCGCGTGGACTTGGTCGCGCTCATGCCCGTTGGCGCACAACCGAGTTGGGTTTCCCCGAATCTTTACTGCCTGAATTATAGAATATGACAGGAGCATTTACTTGAGCACCGTAAAAGATTGGATTGAGGCAAGGAAAAAGTTTCGTCTTTCCGACATGCATATTCAAATGGCGCGGGAGCTTGGTATAAACCCCAGGAAATTCGGAAGCCTTGCCAACCATAAACAGGAGAAATGGAAATCTCCGCTGCCTGAATTCACGTTTCCTGATCCGGCAGGAAACCGGCTCGGCACTTTATACCAGAGAGTAGATCATTTTTGCCCCGGTTTCGGGGTGGCAGAACTCCTGC
>JBAYZR010000075.1:0-11721 GCA_041672425.1 Pedobacter sp.
ATAAAAAAGCAATCAACAAGAGCTACGTTGAGGATTTGGTGATTGAAGTTCGGTCAAAGATGGCCTGAAGATGAGATGCAAGATGGCCATGTTATTTTTTTACAGCTCCTTAGGGCGAGCCTACCAGGAGATACCCAACTTAACCCAAGCCGGGCAGGTACTTCGTGAGGGAGTGGCAACGACTGAAGAATCCGGAGAGGAACGGAAAGAAGCCTCCTTGGCAAATCAATTGGGGGGTACTCTTTTGGCCAAGGGGGACCTGGAGGGGGCGTTGCGCTACATGGAGCGTGCACTGAAGATTCTTGAAAAGTCTTACGGTACTGATAACCCGAGTACAAGGAAAGTTAGAGGGAATTACGAGGCAATGAGAAAGAAAAAATAGAGTTATTTAAGGCTCTCAATGCTCTATCACGCAAAAAGGGCGCTACCCGGTTACGGATAGCGCCCTTTCATTTTTACCGCATCATCTCAAAGTGCTTGTCGTCACAGGTCTCATCCGTGATCTCGATGAATTTATTGCAGATCGTGGAGAGCATATTGAGAACTCCCTGGTAGCCTATCAGCGGAACCCGGTGCAGGTTGACCCTGTCGAATACCGGGAAGCCGAAACGGAACAGCGGGATATTGGCAGTCCTGGCCTGAAGCTTTCCATGGGTGTCGCCGATCATGGCGTCCACCGGATCGGTCATAAGCAAGCTGTGCATATGCCAGAGGTCCTTGTTAATGTAAATCTTTCCTTCCTTGCCGTACATGGATGCGTCCAGCAGAGCCTGGATCTCTTTCTCCAGTTTTTTGCTCCCCTTGGAGCAGAGGATGTGGTAGGGCACAGCCCCCATCTCAAGCAGGAAGGAAACATAACCAAGAAGATAATCAGGGTCGCCGTAGACCGCAAACTTCTTGCCGTGGATATACTGGTGGGCATCGGTCATGAGGTCCACTGCCCGGCCACGTTCAGCCTTCAGGGACTCGGGCACCGGTTTGCCGAACAGTTCCGATATCTTCATCAGAAAGGCATCGGTCTTGGCAACCCCGAATGGAACCGGCATAGAGACATGCCTGCCAGAATAGTTGTCCTTGATCCAACTGAAGGTCTTGGCGGTTGAATACGATCCCAGAGCAATGGTTGCCTTGCCGTTGATGGAGTCAGCCGCGTCATCAAGCTTGGTGCCGCCTGGATAGATGCGATAGTGTCCGTCCAGCGGTGAGTCGAACGTCTCGGAAATGTCGGCCAGCATGGTGTAGGGAATGCCGAACTCCTTCAGCATCCGTTTGTACTCCCTGTAGTTGCCGGTGTTGAAGTCACATCCCGGAATCAGATTGAGTTTGCCGGTGCAGCGTCCTTCAATCAGTTTCCCTTCGGTCAGGGTCTGAAGTATCGAAACCAGCATGGAGTCGTAGCCATGTATATGACAACCGTTGAAGCTGGGGGTGTTGGCATAAGGGGTCGGCAGCTCATTGGGCACACAACCCTTCTGTTTGGCGTTCCTGATGAAGGCGGTAAGGTCGTCACCGATGACTTCAGGCATGCATGAGGTGAAAACCGCTATCATCTTAGGTTTGTACAGGGCAACGGCATTCTCCAGACCCTCATGCAGGTTGTTCTGGCCACCGAACACCGCGCCGTCCTCGCTCATGGCCGAAGATGCCGCCGGGGCCGGCTCGCGATAGTGGCGGTTAAAGGTAGAGCGGAAGTAGGAGGTGCACCCCTGCGAGCCATGCACGAAAGGGAGAGTCCCCTCAAAGCCGTGGGCTGCCAGCTCTGCGCCCAGAGGCTGACAGGCGTGGGCCGGCGTTATCACCAGCGCCTGACGGGCAAAGTTCTTCTCTTTGTATTCTTCAGTGTTGATCCAGTTTTTAACACGTTCCACCTCTTCAAGGGGGGTCTCGACGATCTTGGTAACCTCAAGTCCTAATAAGTTTGACATTATAAATCTCCTTTGCAGAAATGCTAACGGCGCCAGTAACTCCGTTATCTGGAGTTTAGGGGCGCCGTTGCCAAGCTGAACGTTGGGATATAAAACCTTCTTTATCAGCTTTTCTGCATGAGGTGTGCCCAAAATGAATATCAAATATTTTTCCTAAATATCAGCTAGTTGGGTGTTTGCAGAATCAAGCTGATAACTGAAAACGGGCTACATGATACTTTTTTGTGCAATAAATGCAACAATGCTTCTCATGTAAGGCGCTTCAGGTTCATTAATCCTGTAGAATCTTTCTCGCATAAGCCAAAAGGAACAAAGGCCATGCAGAATTGTCCCGAGCAGTGCCTTGGAACAGGGCAATATTTTGATAACTCGCCGAAATCATACAATCTACCCCATCCCCATCCCGACTCTCCCCTTGAAATGGAGGGGGAAAATCAAGAGCATTTTTATTTAAGTTAGTGCACATGATCGTGGGGGGCACTATTGGTAAGTGGTGGCGTGATCACACTAGATCTGTTAGAATTCAACGACTCCTCACATGACATAGGGAACTCTTCACATTTACTGAGGAACTCCTTATGGTTGGATGAAGATGATGAGACACTGCTTTTTCTGACCTGCCATACCGCAATTCTCAAAAAACAACAGTAGGTTGCGATGGACACTGAACGCATGGAAGAACTGCCGACTATCTCAAGGCTCTTGTATGGCCTGATTTTTTACCCACTCAGCTCAGAACTGGTGTCTGACGGACTATCTCCATGAAAAACCCACAAAACCTCTCCGGTCTGGGCGAATTCGGCCTGATTGATCGTATCGCTGCCAGGGTTGGGACAGGAGTCGGTGTCATCACCGGCATCGGTGACGATGCCGCCGTGACCTCTCTCACCCCTGGCATGCAACTTTTGACCTCGACCGACATGCTTCTGGAAGGGGTACACTTTCGGCATGACTGGCATGATCCATTCCGCCTGGGCCGCAAGTCCCTGGCGGTCAGTATCTCCGATATCGCCGCCATGGGCGGAATTCCCCGCTGGGCACTGCTTTCCCTTGCCATTCCCGCTGACTGCTCCCTGGTGGTTCTCGACGGTTTCACCCGCGGTTTTCTTGCCATGGCTGCCGAACATGGCGTTGTGCTGATCGGCGGTGATACCTGCGCCTCACAAAGCGGCCTCATAGTTTCCGTCACGATCATGGCCGAGCAGAAACCTGATCTTATTGTGCGCCGTTCAGGCGCTCGTCCCGGCGATGACATCTGGGTGACCGGCGCCCTTGGTGATGCTGCTCTGGCCTTGTCGATACTTGAACATCCTGAAAATTCTCTTGCAACCATTTCCGAGTGCCGTGAACAACTCCTGGCAGCATTGCTTGACCCGACGCCCCGTACGTTTGCAGGGCGCATGCTGGCCGAATCAGGCATGGCAACCGCCATGATCGATATCAGCGATGGTCTGCTGGCGGACTTCGGTCATATTGCCGAGCTGTCCGGCGTGGGGGGGACTCTTCATCTGGATGCCCTGCCGACATCCAGCGCCTTCCAGGCGACCACGCGCTGCTTGCCCCCTTTCCCGCACCAACTGGTCCTTGCCGGTGGTGAGGATTACGAACTCTGCTTCACTGCTCACCCGGCCAATCGTGAAAAAATTTATGATATCATGAAAAAATGTGGCATTGATGCCACACCTGTTGGTATAGTTACAAGCTTGCCTGGTGTAACGGTTCTCCAGTCCGACGCTATCCCCTTTGATCTTAAAACAGCTGGTTTCAACCACTTTAGGCACTCGGCAAAGAATAAATAATGTTTATTCTTTGCCGAGTGCCTTATATGACAATCCGAAAGGAGCAGTAATGCAGAAGTCACTCATTCCAGCGCCTCAGGCCCGGCTTTGCGCCGATGCCATTCGTTTCCTCGCCGCCGATGCGGTTGAGCAGGCCAACTCCGGTCACCCCGGTCTTCCAATGGGGGCGGCGGATTGCGCCTTTGCCCTGTGGGGTAATTATCTCAACTTCAACCCTGATGATCCCAGTTGGCCAAACCGCGACCGTTTCGTCCTCTCGGCCGGCCACGGCTCGATGCTGCTGTACTCGCTGTTGCACCTGTTCGGCTATGACCTGCCGCTGGAGGAGTTGAAAAACTTCCGTCAGTGGGGCAGCAAAACACCCGGCCATCCTGAATTCGGCCACACCGTCGGGGTCGAGGTCACCACCGGGCCGCTTGGGCAGGGTTTTGCCAACGGCGTCGGCATGGCTATAGCTGCAAAGATGGCTGCGGAGCGTTTCAATACCGTTGATTTCAAGCCGATTGACCATACGATCTATGCCATGATGGGGGACGGCTGTCTGCAGGAGGGTATCAGCTATGAGGCTGCTGCTCTGGCAGGCCATCTTAAGCTTGGTAATCTGGTCTACATTTATGACAGCAACAGCATCACCATCGAAGGAAAGACCGATCTGGCCTGGTCGGAGGATGTTGAGGGCCGCTTTATTGCCGCCGGCTGGCACGTTCTGAAGGTTGATGGTCATGACTACGTCCAGATTGTGGTTGCCATTGCCGCAGCCAAGGCTGAAACCGGCAAGCCCTCCCTGATCATAGCCAAGACTCAGATCGCTTTCGGCAGCCCCAAATTCCAGGGATCTTCCAGTGCTCACGGTTCTCCGCTTGGCGCTGAAGAGCTTGCCGCCACCCGCGCCAACCTGGGATGGCAGCATGAAGCTTTCGAGATTCCTCAGGAAGTACGCGATATCTGTAATACCCAGGTTGAGGCAAAAAAACTTCAGTATGCATCATGGCAGCGCAAATTCGAGACCTGGCATGCCGCCAATCCTGAAAAGGCTAAACTCTGGGATGAAATGTGGCATAAGCGTCTGCCCGAAGATCTTGCCGCACAGTTGATAGCAACTGTGGATGGCAAGGATGGCGCCACCCGTGCACTTTCCGGAACGGTACTACAGAAGGTTGCTGCCCTGCTGCCGTCTCTGGCAGGGGGCTCGGCTGACCTTGCGCCATCCAACAATAGCGATATCAAGGGGTCGCCCGCAATTCAGGCAGGTTCATTTGGCGGTCGCAATATCCATTTCGGTATCCGCGAACATGCCATGGGAGCGCTTCTGAACGGTATCTCCCTGTATGGCTGTTTCATCCCTTATGGCGCTACTTTCCTGGTCTTCTCTGACTACTGCCGTCCGGCGATTCGTTTATCTGCCCTTATGAAGCAACAGGTCATCTACATTTTTACCCACGATTCGTTCTTCGTTGGTGAGGATGGACCAACCCATCAACCGATCGAGCATGTGGCGTCGTTGCGCCTGATTCCCGACCTGCAGGTGATCCGCCCGGCCGATGGTCTGGAGACCGCCCTGGCCTGGCAAGTCGCCTTGGAGAAAAAAGACGGCCCGACCGCGCTGATTCTGACCCGGCAGAAGTTGCCGATTATTGATCGTGGCACTGCAAGCAATGACGATATCCGTAAAGGTGGCTACGTTGTTTCCACATCCTCCGGGAAACCTGATGTAGTGGTCATGGCCACTGGTTCCGAGGTTCATGTGGCGGTTGGAGCAGCAGCAATGCTCGCCGCAGACGGCATCAAAAGCCGGATCGTATCGATACCCTGCCTTGAGACCTTCATGGCTCAGTCGCAGGAGTATCGCAACAATGTCCTTCCCGCCGGGGCGCCGCGCGTTGCCTTTGAGGCAGGCCGGGGCGAATCCTGGGGGCGCTTGATCGGTTGTGATGGACTATTTATAGGTATCGAACACTTCGGCGCATCGGCCCCGGACAAGGCGCTGGCGGAGCAGTTCGGTTTCACCACTCCGCAGGTGGTTGAGAAGATCAGAACATTTTTAAAGAAATAGACATGGAATTGATCGAACAACTCAAAAAACCGCTCCTTTTCTCTGGTTTGAGTGATGCTGACCTGGCTGAACTTGCCACGATCACTGTACGGCGAGCCTTCCGCAAAGGGGAAACTCTCTTTTGCGAAGGGGATGAGGCTACTGGTTTCTATCTGTTGCTCTCCGGTCGCATCAAGCTGTGCCGCATGTCTCACGACGGTCGGGAAAAGGCGCTGCATTTTGTACAGCCCCGGGAAACCTTTGCCGAGGCGGCGTTTTTCGGTGATGGCAGGTATCCGGCAGAGGCGCGCGCCATGGAAAGTGGTGAAGTGCTTTATCTGCCGCGGGAAGGCTTTCTTGAGTTGATGGGTAGAAACCCCGGGTTCGCCTTGAACCTGGTGGTTTCGTTGTCGCTTATGCTACGGCGCTTTGTTCGCCAGATCGAGGAGCTTTCCTTTGCTGATGTGACGTCGCGTCTGGCATCATTCCTGATCAGGCGAGCCGATGAAAAGTCGACCAGCTATGCGGGGATCACGTATGTTGATCTGGGCATCAAGAAGGTGGAACTTGCTTCCCGGCTTGGCACAGCCAGTGAAACCATTTCGCGTACCTTGCGAAAGCTGAAGGACGAAGGAATTATCGAGGTACAGGGCAACAGGGTTGTGATCCATCAGATGGATAAACTGCAAAAGCTATGCGAACGGCATGAATAAACAATGGCTCACTCTAATTAGTTGAAATAAAAGGAGACCGTCATGGAGGCACAAAGGAAATACACGTTCAATTGGGATCTTCTTGGGGACATCAAATTAGGGCGCCCCAATCTGGGCAACACCACCAGGGTGGAGGTCTACCGTCTGTTGCAGTTCACTTTTCGCGATGTGATCGAGAGAAGTGTTGGTTCGGAAGAGACTGACAGGATTTTTCATGAAGCCGGGGCACTAGCAGGGAAAGAGTTTTACACCCACATGCTAACCCACACGACCGATCTTAATGAATTTGTACGTCAATTGCAGGAGGTGCTGAGGGAACTGGGGATCGGCATTCTGCGTGTTGAAAAGGCGGATGCCGACAAGGGAGAATTTATTCTAACAGTTTCCGAGGATCTTGACTGCTCCGGTCTGCCTGAACTGGATTACGAGGTATGCACGTATGACGAGGGTTTTATCACTGCAATAATGGAAAGTTTCACTGGTAAAAAATTCACGGTTAAAGAGGTTGACTGCTGGTGCACTGGTAACCGTACCTGCAGATTTTCAGCCATGGTAACGGAATAATATTTATGGGTTCTTCAGCGCCTGAAGAAACATCAGGCAATATGCTGGCGCTATTGTCCGAGTTGCTGAAGTCAAGATCTCTTACGCTGGAGGTTCCCGAAAGCCTTGCGTCAAATCCAAAATTTATGGAGCTGCGGGGGATATTGATCGATGTACGTGAATTTCTGTTTGCGCTGTCTGTTGGCGATCTTTCCCAGTCCATGCCGCACAAAGGGTACTTTGCCGGGACTATAAAGGCGCTCCAGTCGTCATTGCGGCACCTTACCTGGCAGACAAAAATGATCTCCTCCGGAGACTTTACCCAGCGGGTTGATTTTATGGGTGAGTTCTCCGAGTCATTTAATAGTATGGTCAAACATCTGGATGAGGCTATGCGGCTGCTTGAGAAAGCAGCCCGTACAGATCCGCTGACCGGTATTAACAACCGTGGATATTTCATGCAGTTGCTTACGGCTGAGCTGGAGCGCTCTTGTCGTTATGACCGGAATTTATCGGTTTTGGTGATTGATATTGATCATTTTAAGAAGATAAATGATATGTTTGGACATGCGGCAGGAGATGCGGCGCTACAATCGTTTGTCGCTATTCTACAAAACTGCGAACTGCGCCAGATAGATTTCTGTGGACGCCTGGGAGGAGAGGAGTTTGCAGTTGTACTTCCGGAAACCCCTCTGGATAAGGCAATGCTGCCGGCGGAGCGGATTCGCTGTATGCTTGCCGAAACTTCGGTTGTTCATGCCGAGGCGTCTTTTAGTGTTACTGCCAGTATCGGGGTCAGTCAGTACGTAACGGGTGATTCTGTAGAGTCGGTTTTGGTTCGTGCTGACCAGGCCATGTATCTTGCAAAAGAGAGAGGTCGTAACAGGATCTGTAGAATGTAGTGAGGTTGAACCGAATGAGGAGAATATATTCATGCTGATTGTTATGAATCACAATGCCACCAGGGCAGATGTTGATGCTATTGCCGAAATTGTAAAGGATATGGGATTCAGAGCGGAACCGATTCCGGGGAGTGAACGTACCGCTATCGGTGTCCTGGGCAACCACGGCTATGTGGATGACAGTAAAATACTTGAGATGTCCGGCGTGCAACGGGTGATCCATGTCTCCAAACCATACAAGCTTGTATCGCGCGATTTCCATCCGGAGGATACCGTTGTTGACGTTGCAGGTGTGAAGGTCGGTCAGGGCTGCCGTCCTGTAGTCGTAGGTGGGCCATGCGCCGTCGAAAGTAAGGAGCAGATCATCAAGACCGCCCTGTTTGTAAGGAAATGCGGCGCTGATATGCTGCGGGGTGGCGCATTCAAGCCTCGGACCGGTCCACATACGTTTCAGGGGATGCGTGAAGAAGGATTAAAGCTGCTGGCATTAGCAGGCAAGGAGAGCGGTCTGCCGATTGTAACCGAAGTCATGAGTCCGGATAATGTCGGCTTGGTGGCCGAATATGCCGACCTGCTACAGATCGGGGCGCGCAATATGCAAAACTTCGATCTGCTGCGAGAGGTTGGCAGAATCCGTAAGCCGGTACTGCTCAAGCGCGGGATGAGCGCCACAATTGAAGAGTTTCTTGCCGCCGCCGAATACATTCTGGCCGAAGGTAATGAGAACGTGATTCTCTGCGAACGCGGTATTCGCACATATGAAACCGCTACCCGTAACACCCTTGATCTGGCTGTGGCGCCTCTGATCAAGGAAATGTCGCACCTGCCGATCATGGTCGATCCGTCCCATGCCACCGGCAAGCGCAGTCTGGTGCCCCCGATGACCTTGGCCGCTCTGGTGGCCGGCGCCCATGGCGTTCTGGTAGAGGTACACCCCGAGCCGGAGAAGGCGCTTTCCGACGGTCCGCAGTCACTGACCTTCCCTGGTTTCGAGCAGTTGATGAATGAAGTCCGGCGTCTGTTGCCCTTCCTCGGGTACATCTGATCCTGTATACAAATTCTCTTGTAATCAGGATTAAAGAAGCGTAATAATATTTCCAGCAACAACGTTCTCTCTGCCCTGCTCGTTGGTTGTTGTACCCGGGCGGAATAAACAAAGAACGGGGGACTGTTACTACCGTGGTGAGCTGCCCCATTGCGCGGGAATTGCCTGAAGCGGTATATGGTTGCCCACCTGTTAGGGAACTCGCCGGAGGTCCTTTAAGCTAACGGCAGGGCGGAGAGAATGTTGAAAAAGGGATACCTTCAGGTTTCCCTTTTTTTGTAAGGGACGGCTATCCATGACTGCCAAGTGTCCACAATGCGGATTCAGGGCCGATCTTTTAACCGAGACCACCTATCATACCTGTAGCCAGTGTAGTGCGGTGTATCGTGTCTACCAGGGTCAGAGCATTTCTGAACAGTATTTCCGGCATGAGCCAGAGGAGTCGCTTGCCTGGGGCGCACTGCTTGGTTTCCTTGATACCGAGGGTGCTTGCGCACCTTCCCGGCCAGGAGAGATTGCTTTTACGTATCATCCGTTCTGGCTTGCCGACCGAGCAGATGGCAGCACACTATTCAAGGCTGCTGTATCCTTGCCGGACAGCTTCCAGCCCCCTCCCTCACCGCCAGCCGGTGATCTGGAATTTTCCAAAAATGATATTTCGAGTTCCAAATCATCTATCGATCCGGAAGATGCATTTCCCGGAGCAGCCGGACTCAAACGCCTGCGACTTTTGCAGGTTCCGCTCTACCTGATCAGCTATGAGGTTGCCCGGGAAAAATATCAAGCCACTGTTTCCGGCTGTACCTGGCAAGTCTATGCGAGCAGGTTGCCGGAAGACAACGGCATACATATCTCCTTGCCGAGATTGACGTTTCTGGCGGTTTATCTGACGGTCCTGATCATTGCAGGTCTTCTTGCTCCGACCATTATCTGGAGGTTCGGCATCTTCGTTGTGATCCTGCTGGCTGCCTGGGCGTTGGAACGCTACGGGTTCGGGAGAGGCTGATGGCGACGATCATCTTCAAATGCCCACAGTGTGGCGGACCGTTTGAATTTGCCGAAGGGGATAACAGCTCTTTGTGCCGTTTCTGTGGAATCTCCTCGGTTATTACAGGAGATACCGGTATTCATCGGCTGGTTATTCCAGAGCGGGTCGACCTTAAAGCAGCTCGTACATCTGTGCGAAAACTGCTTGATCGGGAAGCGGGACAGGAATTTGCCGCATCCTTCAGTTTTAACGGAGGGAGTTTACTATTTCTGCCGTTCTGGAGGATTCGTGGGATAGCAATGGGGTGGCAATGGTGCGAGAAAGAAACCTTCAAGGAAGAGATCGGCTATGATGAAAACGGCGCCCGCTACACACGCCGCGTAAAAGGTCAGAATGAGCGAATTTTTTCACTTATTGCCAAGCCGCTGATCTTTAACTCTCCTGCAGGTGATTATACCGCTTTTGGCACGGTTCGGGTGGGTCTTGCGGGTGACGTGCTGCAATGTGAGCCTATGGATTATCCGGCTGTAGCAGCGCGCGGCTCGGTGATAGATCCGCTCAAGGGTGTAGCCCAGGCTCGTCAGGAAGCGCTTGCCATGGCACGCGATACTTCAGAGTCAGAGGGGATTGTGAGGAGGGAATCCCGCGTTCGTATCTTGTCGGAATGGCTTGCCTTGATGTATTATCCGATCTGGAACCTGCACTTCAAGCGAGGGGACCGGGTTTACCCGGTGATAGTTGACGCTGTCAACGGTGAAGTCAGCAGGTGTCGTTTTCCCAGGGAAAAACAGCGTGAACCATTCCTTCCTCTGGCAATGATTGCTCTGCTTGTGATAGGGTGGACCACAATGCCGGTTGCCGGAGTGGCAGCGACGATCCTGGCTGCTTATCTTATGAAATACCGTACAGGGGCACTGAATATTTCAGCAATCATCAGGATGTTGGCCGAAATACCGGAGCGGGGAGGAGGGGTGCAGCGTGGTTGACGAGGCAATCAGAACCGTGCCGCTTATCTGCGGCAGATGTGGCTTGTGGATGGCTGCCAAAAAGGAACAGGTGGTCTATCAGTGCAGTGGTTGTGGTGATACCTGGGAACTTGCGCAGGGGCAAATAGCGCCAAGAAAGGTTGTCTACCTCTCTGGAAACGGCGATATCATGTTGCCGTTCTGGAACGCCGAATTCAGGATAGCGTGTCAGGAAGGCGCCATTGCTGATACAGCCGGTTTTATGGCCCTGTGCGGCTTAATAAAATCGCTGGATGATTTAGCAACTATAGCGCCGCAACTCTACGTGCCGGCTTTTGCGCTTCCGCCGCAACAGGCGATCAGGATTGGCAGAAACATGACAGTCAGATTTCCACGCTTTAGTGAATCTGCGCATGCTGGCCAGCCTTTTATGGCGGTTACAATTTGCGAGAGGGATGTCCAGCAGCTGGCAGAGCTGATTGTGCTTGCTGCCATTGTGGAAGGACGCCGGAACAACCCGGACTTTCTTGCCTCTTTTGGTGTGGAGCTTTCGGGGCTGCGCCTGGTGGCAATTCCGTTTACACTGAGGGGACGCAAGCTGTATCAGGCGCAGATGAATCTTGAGGTGTAACCAGACAGCAGTATCTTTTTACTACTTCTCCATGCATTTACGTTAAAATTCTCTTCATACATTCCAGCAGCCGATCATTTTCCTTCCGTGTTCGCACCGCAACACGGAAAAAACCTTCCGACAATCCCATAAAGCTACTGCAATCGCGGATCAGTATGCGGTGGTGTACCAGGCGCTC
>JBAYZR010000076.1:0-11718 GCA_041672425.1 Pedobacter sp.
GACCGCCCGGATCATCCAGGAATTCTACAGAAATCTGAAAATCAGCGGAACCGGCAAGGCAAAGGCGTTGCAGCAGGCTCAGCTTAAAATCATGCAAGACCACCAACATCCATTTTTTTGGGCGCCGTTTCTGCTGATAGGCAACTGGATGTAAAAACAGCCTCTTCGTTTCCATATATTGATATATTAGTATCCACCTAAAGCAGTAGTGGACAAGTCATACCTTAATAACCTTCCGTCTCCCCATATCCCATATCAACAACAACTCAACCCACAAATCATTCCATCAATATTAGATAGTTAAAGGCAATTTTGTGCAGATGGCTGCTGTCAGAGTTGAAAAAAATTTATTTTTTCAGAATGCAGTCCGTCAAAAGAAACAAGAGGTTAGAACAAAAAAACTTAAAGAGGTTTTGTTATGTGAGCTAGAAAAAAGGTGGAAAAAGACATAGTCCAGACCTCGTCAACAGGTAGTTGAAAACCACTAAAATATTGGACAGGAAAGCATACGAACGGAATTAATATTTATGGCAATTGACCCGTAACAGCATGAAAAATGACAACTTGTGTCATCATACCCGTGAGACAAATGTCCAATTTGTCGATACTTATTTAAAAAATCAGCTAGTTACAAACCATAAAAATCATTTATTGACGAGGTCTGAACTTTCAAAAAACTGCTGTAGAAGATGAGCCAAGCGCAGCAGCGGTGAACCCGCTGTGCTCTCAACCGTTCGGCGGGGTGGTCGCGCTGGGCGCAACCAAAAGGAGAGATGAAAATGCATGCATACAAACCGAGATACATTGCCGCAACAGTCACTGCAACGTTCATGTACTTTATGACAATTGTGCCATTACTCGCGGAAGCGGGTACAAACGCGGGATCGCGAGAAAAAGTTTCGACCAGTGCATCAACAGAAGTCTCGGTACCGGGCGTCTTGAGCGAGGAAGCTGCCGGGGCAATTAAGTCAGCTTCAGCCACGCGCAATGCTCCTTTTAAAGCGCTCAACGTCATACGCGCCATTCTCCCCACAGTGACGGCAACCTCAGATATGGCACACATTGAGCAGAAACTGCATCAGGAGGCAACGGATCCTCCCATAATAGGCACTGGGCTGGACATTCCTGAGCTCAATTGGGTGGGCGCGGTTAAAAGCAATTTTTTTCACCTAGATGCTACCGCCGGAGGATCACTTTTCGGCATGCGAATATTGTCAGTAGGTGCCGTTGGTATACGGCTTGGCCTGTTGATCGAGCATATTCCTGCTGAGGCGAGATTCGCCTTCTTCACCGCTGACAGCGACGAGGCCGTGGCCCCGCCGGTAAATGGGGATGAGATCGTAAAATTACTCGCTCTTAATCTTGCTGCCGGTGACAGCTCCAATGAGGGTCGAACCTATTGGAGCCCGGTAGTGAAAGGCGAGGAGGTGGTGATATTGGTCTACGTTCCCAAGGATATCGACCCCAACGAGCTGCGATTCACTATCCCCCGGATCAGCCATATCTTTAAGGAACCGCTTTCGGACAAGGCAGCCGGGGCATGCAATCTAGACACCACCTGCTATTCGAGCTGGAGTGATGAAGCCAAGGCCGTGGCAAAAATGGTCTTTACGGAGAGCGGCGATTCGTTCCTATGCACTGGGAGTTTGCTCGCCGATCAAGATCAGTCAAGCATGATCCCCTATTTCCTGAGCGCCAACCATTGTATTTCTACGCAGACCGTTGCCTCGTCCCTCGAAACCTACTGGTTTTGGCAATCGGCAAGTTGTAATGACTCGGCCCGCGACTCTCGCTACTCCATGCTTACGGAAGGTGCACAACTTCTTTATGCTAACAGCACGTCCGACACTTCTTTCATGCGCCTGAACAGCCAACCTCCCGTTGGAGTGTCTTATTTGGGATGGACGACGGAAGACCCATCAATCGGAGCCAATGTCACCGGAATCCACCACCCGCACGGCGATAGGAAGAAGATCAGCTTTGGTGATTTTGAAGGTTTTTACCCATACCTTGGCAGCACGCCAGTAACCAATGGAAATCACATCGGCATCTATTGGACATTAGGTACTTCCGAAGGCGGCAGTAGCGGGTCGCCCTTACTAAACAACAGTGGTCAAGTAATAGGCCAACTTCACGGCGGCGGTGCCTCTTGTTCAACGCCGAATGAGATGGACTACTATGGCCGTTTCGACCTAGCCTATGACGCTAAACTCAAACTGTGGCTCGGAGGCGGCAATAGCCAACAGCCCGATTTCGTGGTGACTTCTATTATCCTCAACCCGGCCGCGCCGACGGCCAACAGCACCTTCAGTGCGACGGTGTCCGTGAAAACCTAAGGCACAGCGGCGGGCGACGGGAAATACTTGGATGTATGGACTCATCAGACAAGTAATCAAAGTTGCGAGGCCGATGGCAATCAATACCAATCGGTGGGGACCCTAGCGGCAGGTGCCAGCAAAAGTTTCACCTTCGCGGGTCTCTCGGCGGGGACAGCGGGCAGCAAGACCTTCCGTGCCTTCGTTGACAGTGCGTGCCTGACAGTTGAGTCGACGACAGCAATAACCAGGCTACTAAGACGTATACAGTCGGCAGCGCGTCCGCAAGTTTAAGTAAAGGAAAGTACGCTAACTATAATTTTCAGATACAATCTGGTTTTTGTTACACTGTAAACCTTGATGTTATTGCTGGCGATTGTAATCTATATGGACAATACCAAACTTACCCAACAATAGGAAAATACCAGTACCGTTCATCAAATAATGGAAGTAATGATGAATCATTTAGCTTTACTGCCAATATTACTGGGACATACTACCTTTCGGTATATGCTAATTCGGCATGTACGTTTAAGATCCCTACATATACTGTCAGTAAATGCACTATTCCTGATTATTACCCAAACTATTGGAATAATAACTCTACAATTCGACTTAAAAATAACTGTTATAATTACGCTAACAATAAAAGAACTGACACAATAGCTCAACCAGGTCTTAAAGCTGGAATAACTTTGAATTTTCCTTACTCATCTGGAAATTTTACTTGTTCTGTCGTGAAATCAGCTGCTATCGCAGATGGGTTATCCTTGCCATTATCAACAGGTAATTGTCAAACTGGATCTGACAAAGTAGCTTTAATTGCAGGAAAAAAGGATTACCATTGGTATCGTTTAGATAGTAATGGGTGGTGGTCTCACAAACCAGGACTGACTCCAGCCACTAATCGAGATAATTATAATCACTATATAAATAATCCACAAACTGCAGCATGGGGTCCAATTTATTCTGTATTCTGTGGGTATTTATGTACCTGTTCTTCTAGTTCTCAAGGAAATGGTTATGCAACCATAAAGAAAACTTCGAAAAATTCAGAATATCAGGGAGAAGACAATGAAGACGTGGCAAACACTATTGACAATTTCGACTTAGAAAATGATGTGGCTACGACGAATAAAACAATAAAAGAACATACATTCACAGTCACAATAGATGTTTTTTCAGGTCGCCCAAATCCAAGATTTACAATCACGTCACGTAAAATGAGCAGTGACCTCTCTCAATTGTTTGCTGTGTCAAAAGTTGACGACATGTTTTCAAAAAGCGATTTTGGCAATTCAGCATTGGGATATAGGGGTGTAGTGGTTGAAAACAACTTTGGACTTGTTCCAACCATGCCAGAAAAATTTAAAGTTTACAGAGGGAAAATTGAAATTGATGGCAGTAATGGCGTCAAGTCATATCGCTCTGATAAAAATGATGCCATCGAAAAATATTTATTACAGATAGCACTTGAAAAAGGAATAATAGATCAAGAACTTTTTTATATTATCAGCGGCTCCGTGAAAAAGTAACCCTACCGGTGTCAAACCTACAGTGCGGCCGGGCAAGGTCGTGTAATCTAGCGGGTGTGACCCCCGCCCCGGAAGACCGGCCAGTCACCGGGTAGCAAGTCCTTGGAGGCTGTATGGTAACATGCAGCTTTAAGCGTAGGACAGCAAGCAGATAGGCCGCAAGCCGCAAGGTTGAAGGGATTGAGCCTGGAACAGCCGACAAGGCTGCGAATCTTGAGGAGTGTAAGTCTCCTTACCGTCAATTGCCCGAATCGGACGGTTAGCATATCCGGGGCGCGGGGAGGTAACGAACCGTGAGGTGTTCGGATGTAAAAGCCATAGCTGCCCAGCCAAGAGAATGACGGCTGCGGTGGGAGCAACCTGGGGAAGAACTAGGGACACTTCCCTCATTTTGTAGTGACGGGTTGAGGAAAACGACAATAAACCGGGAAGTGTCCCTAGTTTATCGGGAAGTGTCCCTAGTTTATCCCAAAAAAGAAATCGAGAGTAAACCCTATTCCTTCGTGCATCTTGCAACTCATGGAGAATTTGCGGGTGACATGCACAACATGTTTATCCTGGCTTGGGACGGTCTCATCACTTTTGACGACCTCAATAACCTGATCCGGGTGACCAAGTACCGGAGCGAGCCGCTTGAGTTGCTCACCCTAAGCGCGTGTAAAACCGCGGCCGGTGATGACCGGGCCGTTCTGGGACTTGCCGGAGTGGCTGTTAAAGCCGGTGCAAAAAGCACCATCGCCACGCTATGGGAGATTGATGACAAAGTGACCGCCCGGATCATCCAGGAATTCTACAGAAATCTGAAAATCAGCGGAACCGGCAAGGCAAAGGCGTTGCAGCAGGCTCAGCTTAAAATCATGCAAGAACACCAACATCCATTTTTTTGGGCGCCGTTTCTGCTGATAGGTAATTGGATGTAAAAACAGCCTCTTCGTTTCCAGATATAGCGCACAAGGTGGCTCGGGGATTTGGTCGTCCACCCTTTTGGGGCGGATGCCCGGGGGAGGGTAGTTTATCCAGGGCGACCGTAGCGCTCTCCGTTTTGCGAAAACCACAGCATCCCCCTGAAGAGCAGTAGTCATATCTATAGAAAAACCCCGCCTCTTCCAATATCCATACAACTCAATATCAAAATCAACCAAATAATATCAAATGGTTAAGAGCTAATTCAATTCACAGGGCTACCGCCGGAGCCGTCTGAAAATATATTTTTTTGTTTTCCGGAATGCAGTCCGTCAAAAGAAACAATAGGTTAGAACAAAATGAAAGGAGAAGAAACATGAAAACATTTCTGCTTGGTCTGGTTGCCGCATTGTCTTTTGATCATCATTCAACGTAAATCCTCATGACACTTAACAAATGGATGCCTACTTACTTTAGCTATTTGGGAGGTTGAGCCGATGTTAAAGAAATTTTTAGTTTGTAGCGTTATGGTCGGGTGTTTGAATATGTTTGCTGTTTCGGCGTTTGCCTTGCAATTTACAACTGATTTTACCAGCAAGAGCTGGCAGGTATTTAATGGGCAACCTTCTCAATTTCAAGTTCTTCAAGGGGGTGTTGGTCAGTTGACAACCTCTGATTTGCGTCCTTTGACTCTTTCCCAAATATTTGATTACGATGCTTCCATGAATTCATTGACCTTCTGGATGCAATGGGTACCCTCCACAAACGGCGCTGCGACAATTTCTGCCGATATTGTCGATTACGGTAATCTATCAACGACAGTAGTAGATCCATTCACTTCAACTCTGTTCTCATCTGCTTCGGATCTGCTTAACCGCACTCAGGTTAGCCTGATTTTTGACTCACTTTACGATTTCAGCAATACTTCGCAACTGCAATTGACATTTACGATACAGGATAATGATCTCAACCCTGCTGATCAACTAAGGATCGATTTCAATAACAGTACCCCGGTTCCGGAACCATCAACAATGGTACTGCTTGGTTTCGGTTTGGCAGGATTAGGATTTGCCCGTTTTAGAAAAGTTCGTAGATGATTAACCAGGAATAACTACATTTTAAATTGTATGAATTTTTAGTCCCATTTTCAGGCATCTGCTTGGTAATCGGACTTAAAATTCGGATATGATTTTTTCAGTTTGTTTTGGATATGTAGATATTTTGCCATTCTCAATTCAGGAAAACGGGAGGTTTATATGTTGAGACGAGTTCTTTTGCAGTTATGGTTGTTCTTGTTTGTCCTTGGCGCCGGGACAGCTTTTGCAGCTCCAAAAGTGGATCTCGGTTTTGCTTCGGGAATGATAGGAGATAAGGGGCCGAATGCGGCTAAAATTCCGATCCTGCTTACAAATACTGACACTGAGACAGTGACCCAAACCGATCAAAATGGGAACGCTCTTCAGGTAGTTGTGCCTTTGGATATATCGGCTATAGGCATAAACATACAGTATGATTCATCGTTACTTGAATTTTATTCAGCAGAGGCATTTGATAAGCAAAATAAAAAAGCTGATGCAAACGTCACCGATCCAGGTGATCCGATTACCAGCAAACTTGCCAATGTCAGGATTGCGATCACTGGCGGTCAGGTTCTTCTCCCTTATTCGCCAACACCGGTAATAATAGGTTATGTAAATTTTAACATCAAGGAATCAGCTTCCACCGGCTTTACAACACTCGTAAATCTTCCAGATCAGGCATCCAAGCCGGATGCTATAAAAGTTGATCTTCTGAAGGGTGATGACGGCTCACTTGAAATAACAGATTCCAACCCTATAGGTGGCCCACTCACTACTAACGTAGTCGGTGGAACCGGCCTTTCTTCTATTACAGTTAATCCACTTGGCTTCAGTAATGACCCTACCATTTACAACCTTGGCAATAAGGTTATTCTTACCGCAGTGCCTGAAGATAAATACCGCTTCAAAAATTGGACTGGAGATTGCTCCGGTACTGAAAATCCGTTTACTTTGATCATGACCGAAGGTACCAAGTCATGTACGGCAAACTTTGAACTGGATGTTTATAAGATCAGTCTCAAGACCAATCCTCTCAGCAGCGGTTCAACAGGAAGCAGTCTAGGGACATTTACCTTGGCTCCTGTTGCAGATACCACTACTTCGGGAACAAATAACTACACGGTTTATTCCTACTCCCCCCCAACATTGTCGGCTGTAAGCTCGATTGTTGGTGTGACTCTGGGGAATCTGCCTACAGATTATGCGTTTAAACAATGGTCGGGACAGTGTGGTACAGGAACAAATCCAAGCATAAATGTTTCCCTTGCGGACAAGCTGGATAAGACCTGTGCTGCCATTCTTAACGCCAAGGTCACCAAGGTTGCTTCAGGTGGCACGATAACTGGGTCGGATTGGGTGGATGCTTCTTCATCCGTAGCTCAGACATATACGATCACTCCTGCAACCGGATACGCTTTTAGCTCTTTGAAGGTTAACGGCGCAACGGTTACTCCCACAACAACCACACCGACAATTACATACAGATTTGCATCGGGGATTAAAGTCCCAACGGCAATCGAAGCTGTTTTTGTTGTTTCTCGGCAGAGCCCAATCATCACCTGGGCCAACCCAACAGCGATCACCTACGGCGCCGCACTCGACGCAACCCAGCTAAACGCCACCGCAGACGTAGCAGGCAGCTTTGTCTACACCCCGGCGGCAGGCGCCATACTTGACGCCGGTAGCCAGACACTCAAGGTAGACTTCACGCCGACCGACGCAACTGCTTACAACACAGCAACCAAAACCGTAACGATAATAGTCAACAAAGCAGATCCGGTCATCACATGGTCAGATCCTGCGGCAATCACCTACGGCGCAACACTTGGCGCAACCCAGCTTAACGCCACCGCATCAACAACCGGCAGCTTCGCCTACACACCAGCGAGCGGAACGCAACCGAATGCGGGAACTCAGCCACTCAAGGTTGACTTCACACCAACAAGCGCAAACTACAACACAGCAACAAAGACAGTGAGCATCATCGTTAACAAAGCCACACCAGTCATCACCTGGACGAATCCCGGGACAATCTATACCGGAACACCCCTCAGCAGCACCCAGCTTAACGCCATTGCAGACGTAGCGGGCAGCTTTGTCTACACCCCGGCAACTGGAACCATATTGGCGGCTGGTTCTCACAACATCAAGGCAGACTTCACACCTTCAGGCAGCAACTACAACACCGCAACAAAATCAGTAACCATACTCGTCAACGACAAGCAGACCCCAATCATCACCTGGGCCAACCCAACAGCGATCACCTACGGCGCTCCCCTCACCGCAACCCAGCTAAACGCCACCGCAGACGTAGCGGGCAGCTTTGTCTACACCCCGGCAGCAGGCACAATACTTGACGCCGGCAGCCAGACACTCAAGGTAGACTTCACGCCGACCGACGCAGCTGCTTACAACACAGCAACAGCCAGGGTTACCATTGAGGTACTCCAATCTGACACAACTCCACCAACACTTGTGCTTTATACCCCTGCCGGTGATGCCATCACAAACAATCCGACACTTTCTGTAACCGGCAATGTTGTTGATGCCAGCGGAATAAAAACCCTGACACTGACTAACAACGGGACTCCCGTTTATCCGCTTGTTGATGCATCTACAGGTGACTTCAGCTATGCATTTACACTTGCCGTCGGGCTTAACAATGTGACTGCAAATGCTGTAGATAATGCTAACAATAATTCACAGGCAGGGCCGATCAGAATCACATATGACCCGAATGCACCGGTACTGACGATAACCAAACCGTCCAATGACAGCAAGATTGCTCAATCATTTACCGAAGTCATTGGTTCCGTGAGCGAGGCTGTAAAAAATGTCATAGTCACTGTCATGGACAAGAACCAGATCCAGATTGACCAGCAGACAGCCGCAATGACCGCACTTTCTTTCAATGCCACAGTCAATCTTGCAGCTGGTGTAAACACGGTAGTTGTAACCGCTGTCGATCTTGCCGGTAACACCTCGTCAGAGAGCCGCAAGGTTACATCCGACACAACCAAACCCAACGTTTCGATCACTGATCCGGCTACCGACATCACAACCACCCTTTCAAGCTACACGATTGCAGGTAATGTATTAGACCTCTACACTTCAGTCGCATCTGTTGCCATCTCCGTTGTAGATACTACTACATCGGCAGTAATAGCCAGTTTCACTGTAGTACCGGTGAACGGGACATTTGCTCAGATAATCGCACTTCCGGAGGCAAGACAGTATCAGGTCAGTGTCGTTGCAACCAACGAGGTCGGCACTGCATCGGATCCGGTAAGGGTAAACATCATCAAGCAGGCAACCTGGAATGATGTTTCCGGACAAGCGACCATATTAAAGGCCTCGCCTGTCTACAACCTCACAAATGATCTTTACTATGTAACTGTAAGAACAACCAACAAAGCAGGCAACGCCCCATTAAGCGGCAAGTTAAGACTGGTTGTCAGCAATCCATCAAAGGCATTCAAAGCTTCATCAATCGGTCTTGGCGTACCGGATGGATACATCTCTCCGACTGAACCGTTCTTCTACATTCAGACTGATGCAGGTTCTCTTGCTGCCGGGGCATCAATCACCAACAAGATCACCTTCGTACCTCTGTCCCCGATCACCTTCGGGGTCAGGGTTGAACAACTGAAGTAATTTACAGACAAATATACTGCTAAAACTGAATAAAGGCGCTGTTAACAGCGCCTTTATTTTTAACAAAACCAGGAATGGGGCTATACGAACAACCGCATCAATATACGAATGGTTTGAACGAATCAGGTATCGGTTTGTTCCAAGCGACTTGACACTTTGAGCTAAGGAGACAGGGTATGCGATACATTTTGGATGAGAATTATTATGGTAGTTCTTCGCTGAAGAGGTCTGGATCAGTTGCAAACAGAATGTGGGCACTGTTTGTTTGCGTAATATTTATCACTGTTATGTTGATCGTGTCTCAATCATTTGCCGCAACGCTCAATTGGACCGGCTCTGTAAGCAATGATTGGGGTACAGCCGGCAACTGGAGTCCAGCCACGGCGCCTGGGCCGACAGATACTGTCACAATAGGGTCGGCAGCAAGATTGCCGGTACTTACCGACACAACAACCGTTTCAGGCGTAACTATCAATTCAGGGACTCTGACAGTTAACGCCAATCTCACAGCACTAAATTTTACCCAGACATCAGGGACACTTACCGGAACCGGCGCCATAACATCCAGCACAATCACCTGGTCTGGTGGAACTATGAGCGGGACCGGCACAACGGTTATTCCTGCTGGCGGGACGATGACAGTTGCGGCGGCGAGCTATGCGTACCTGGACGGTCGTACCATCACCAACAACGGCACAATCAAGATGCCTCCCAGTGCCAGGATTCGCGAGCAGAACAGCGGCCAGATTGTCAACAACGGTACCATTGATTTACAGGGAGACGGGCAATATCTTGAGCATATTACCGGCACGGTCGGAACCTTAACCAACAACGGTCTGCTGAAGAAGAGCTCAGGTACAGGCGCGTCAACCATCCTCTCTCTTGCATTGAATAACAATGGCGCTATACAGGCCGATAGCGGCACACTTGCTTTAAGTACAGGAAGTTTTGCCACCGGCACAAGGTTTACCGGGGCAGGAACCATTGCCTTTGGGAGCGGACTTAACGTCATTGCCGGTAATCCTGGCGTAACGCTGAGTGGCGCGATTACACTCAATTCCACAACTGCTGACTTCGGAAGCAACAATATCACCTTCTCCTCCCTGGCCCAGACATCAGGGACGCTTACCGGGACCGGCGCTGTCACTGCCAGCACAATCACCTGGTCTGGTGGAACTATGAGCGGGACCGGCACAACGGTTATTCCTGCTGGCGGGACAATGACGGTTGCGGCGGCGAGCAATCCGTACCTGGACGGTCGTACCATCACCAACAACGGCACAATCAATATGCCTCCCAGTGCCAGGATTCGCGAGCAGAACAGCGGCCTGATTGTCAACAACGGTACAATTGATTTACAGGGAGACGGGCAGAATGTCTACCACGTTACTGGCACGGTCGGAACCTTAACCAACAACGGCCTGCTGAAGAAGAGCTCAGGTACAGGCGCGTCAACCATCTCTCTTACCTTGAACAACAATGGCGCTGTGCAGGCTGACAGTGGCATGCTTGCTTTAAGTACAGGAAGCTTTGCCACCGGCACAAGTTTTACCGGGGCAGGAACCATTGCCTTTGGGAGCGGACTTAACGTTATTGCCGGTAATCCTGGCGTAAAGCTGCTGAGTGGCGCGATTATACTCAATTCCACAATTGCTGACTTCGGAAGCAGCAATATTACCTTCTCCTCCCTGGCCCAGACATCAGGGACACTTACCGGAACCGGCGCTGTCACTGCCAGCACAATCACCTGGTCTGGCGGAACCATGAGCGGGACCGGCACAACGGTGATTCCTGCTGGAGGGACAATGACGGTTGCGGCGGCGAGCTATGCGTACCTGGACGGTCGTACCATCACCAACAACGGCACAATCAAGATGCCTCCCAGTGCCAGGATTCGCGAGCAGAACAGCGGCCTGATTGTCAACAACGGTACCATTGATTTACAGGGAGACGGGCAGAATGTCTACCACGTTACTGGCACGGTCGGAACCTTAACCAACAACGGCCTGCTGAAGAAGAGCTCAGGTACAGGCGCATCAACCATCTCTCTTGCCTTGAATAACAATGGCGCTGTGCAGGCTGACAGTGGCATGCTTGCTTTAAGTACAGGAAGCTTTGCCACCGGCACAAGTTTTACCGGGGCAGGAACCATTGCCTTTGGGAGCGGACTTAACTTCATTGCCGGTAATCCTGGCGTAAAGCTGCTGAGTGGCGCGATTATACTCAATTCCA
>JBAYZR010000077.1:0-11648 GCA_041672425.1 Pedobacter sp.
CAGGGATTACGCAAATGGTTGGTAACGTAGAATTTAGGAGACCTGAACAGTAATTGAGTAATTGCCCTCCAAAATGGTATTGATGTTTTGCTAGAAACAAAATCCATCACAGGAGGGCAATATGGGAGTTACTCCACGGACAAGGGATATCACGATCGAGTTTGACTGTCAATTTAGGGTTAATTTAGAGAACAGTGATTTCGCATCAATTATGAAGGCGTTTCTCATTCTGTTACCGCAGTTATTGGAGGATTTTTTCCAGAAAGTACTTGTTGGCTTCGGCGAATATGAAATGGCTCTGGAGAAGAAGTCTTTCCCTTGCACGTGTTGTGGCAATGACACCGATTTTATCTGGAAAACACGGCATGGTAAGGCAACGAAAATTCTCACATGGTTTCGATGGATAACGCTCAAACAGCTCCAGGTACTTTGTAAGCGTTGCGGCCATAAGCAGTACATTACCCGGACGTTGCTTGGCATGGAACTGCGGGAGAGGGTTCCCGAAGAAACTCGGCGCAAGCTGGCTCTGATGGGAGCTTTATCATCCTACCGGGTATCAGAGAAGTTCGGCAAGATGTTCGGGTGGGCTATAGATAAGATGACGATCTGGAAGTCGGTGCAACAGGTCGGCGCCAAGATGGATTTTGCCCTGGATGAAAATGAAGAACCCCGTGCTGAAGCTGATGGCACTGGTGTTGGTATAGTTGGTATTGCCAAACGTGGCAAGGAGCTGAAGGTATTAATCCAGTACAAAAAAGGTGGTGGCATCAGGGTTGCTGGTATTGACATCGGCAACTACAACGGCTCGTGGGATAAGTTGTTTAAAAAGAGTATTGAGGTCATCAAGAAATTCAAACGACCATTTTTGCTTTTGACCGATGGTGACACTTCTATCTTTGAAAGCCTGAAAGGAAAGGTTACGATCCTTGTTCAGCGCTGTTTGTGGCATATCCCATACCAGGCGCAGTATGTACTATGGCAAGACGACGTCAAACGTAAAAGTGCGGAATGGTTACATGTAATAGCCGAGCTTATGGAAATATGCGCAATCCGCTCTTTGGTAGACTGCCCTGATACGATTAAAGCAATGGTCGAATCCAAGAGGGCACGGTTGGAAAAGATTATAGATTACTGTCGGGAAAAAGAATTCAAACATTGTGTATCGTATCTTGAGAACGCTCGCGGCGACATGTTCACAGCTTTAGAAAATCGACTGGAAGGCAAAACTACAAGCAGGGTAGAAAGACTGTTTCGAACGGTAAACATGAGAGTCAATGTAAGCAAGTGGAGTACCGAAGGGGCACTTAACGTCACCAAGGTTCGACTCGCATATTACTACAATGGATTCGATGCATAAGAGGATAACACCGGCGACGAAATGGAGAGCATTATTCCAAGTCTCCTATTGACAACGCTACCAAATTCTTTAAAAGAAGTAGATTTCTCGCTCCTTGAGAAGCGAATAGCATGACACAACAACAAACCTTACATCACGCAAAGACGCCAAGAAAGCTATGTGTAAGATATTTGACAAAGGGGAATGGGCGTAAGAGATTGAGTTATTGGGGATGTAGCGGTTCAGTAACAAATTTCATGGCTACCGATTTCTATGAAAAGAATATCGTTGTCATCAATCAGCTTAAACACGATTCTATCGGAATGGTTTATTGAGAAGGTTTCAAAGGTGGTATCGAAATAAATTCTTCCAGGCTTCATTGTGAACCCTAAATTGAAGAGATAAGGTCGTCAACAGAGACAGACTTGGTTTTGTCGGCAGCATGATTTTTCTCAGCATCGTTTATACGCATAAGAAATGCTTGTCGCTTTACCGTACGATAAATTTCCTTCAGCAGGTTGTATTCCTGTTTTGGAACCTTTACGAATTCCTTAGCCGATGCCTGTGACATATTTTAGCTCCTATTTAAAGAATGATTTTCAGCAAATTATGAACAAAATCGGGAGCAGAAGCAAACACAATTTGCCTGACTTTGAAAACTCTAACAGACCCAGGTGGAACTATGAAGAAATATTGTCATTCCCGAGGGTGTCATCGGGAATCCAGACACAAAAACCCGGATCCCCGATAGAATCAATCGGGGATGACAGAGTATATTCCTTCTGATTATTATTGGTTCGTTCTGCTGGGGGCGCAGCGGTATGGGGCTCGGCTTGTGTCTGTAGCTAAAACTGATGCCGACAAACCTGCTGAAACTTCGGTGGAATCAGCCGATATCAACGATTTTCAGGAGATTGATGTCAATTCCCTGGAGAGATGGTGCGTCCCCGTTCGGTCGGAGTGGAGCATGCGGCTCTGGCGGCTCTTTCTTGGTTGGGGATGCCTGATATTCTGGAGGGGGTGGGTTTCAACGCTATCAATCGCAACTGCGCGCTGGGGAGCATCATCGGCAGGTTTGATGCCTTAACATCATGTATTTACAATAGTTATTTTTGAAGGTGTTAAATATGGGTTATGGAAACCCAATGTGACCATGATCGCTGGCTCCAATGACAGCACTAAACCTGAAACAACAATACAGCGAATTGCCCCGATGAAAACAGATAAAATCCCAACCAAACTGCTGGTCATCTGCGGGCCGACCGCCTCGGGAAAGAGTGAACTTGCCCTGCGCCTGGCTCACGAACTTGACGCAGAGATCATCAATGCCGACTCGATGCAGGTTTACCGCAACATGGACATCGGTACCGCCAAGCCGTCGCCAGATGAGCGCACGAAGATCCGTCATCATCTGATCGACGTGGCCGATCCCGGCCAGCTTTTCTCCGCAGCCGATTTTGCCGACGCGGCCGACGCGGCAATCAAGGACATTACCGGTCGGGGCAAACGGGTCATTGTGGTGGGCGGCACTGGTCTCTATATACGCGCCCTTCTGAAGGGATTGGTGGATTCTCCCAGCGGCGTCGGCGAAATCCGCCAGACATTACAGCAAGAGGCACTGGATCTGGGCAATGAAGCCATGCTGGATAAACTGCGCCTGGTCGATCCGGAGCTTGCGGTACGCATCCATCCCAACAATCTGGTGCGCATCATCCGGGCTCTGGAGGTGTATCGCCTGACCGGTAACAGACTTTCCCATTATCAGCAGAAACACGGCTTTGCCGCACAACGTTACGAAACCCTACAGATCGGTATCCGCGTGGAACGCCAGGAACTTTACAAACGCATTGAGGCGCGGGTGGACAGGATGCTGGCAGAAGGGTTGCTGGAAGAGGCGCAACGCCTGTTAAAGAACGGCTGCGGCTCGGAATCCAAGGCCATGCGCGCCATCGGGTACAAGGAGGCGGTTGCCTGCCTGCGCGGCGAATACAGCCAGGAAGAAGCCGCCCGGCTGATTAAACGAGACACCAGACACTATGCAAAACGTCAATTGACCTGGTTTAACGCGGACCCCGACATAATATGGCTTGAATATCCCGAAAAGGTTGTTACTATTTTGCAGCATGTAATTGAATTTTTTGACCGCTAGGAGGAATAGCTATCATGGCAAAAACACCTTTCAATATCCAGGACCAATACCTCAATCAATCCCGCAAGGAACGTGTCCGGGTGGCCGTTAAAATGATGTCCGGAGATACATTGGAGGGCTATATCAAGTCCTTTGACAATTTCTCCCTATTGCTGGACTCCAGCGGCGACATACTGATCTACAAACACGCCATATCCACCATTACCTCAATCGACGGCACGTTCCGGTTGCACCAATAGCTCAGGCGTCAACTAAACCTCCGAGGTTTTTAAACCCCGGAGGTCTCCCCCCACAACAGGTGTCCATGACAAAAAACTCCAGGATTCTGTTCTCTATTGCCTTTGCCATCGGCGCCCTGGCCGATTTCTACCGTATATTCGAATTTTACCGGGTAGCTCGATGAAAGGACTCCTGATTGAAACCGTTGCATCCGGCTCCATTGCAGCAGAATTGGGTGTTGAGGCGGGTGATCGGTTGTTGGCTGTCAACGGCCATCCTCTGCGGGACATCATCGACTACAGCTACCACACGGCAGCCGAGGACGAGTTGCTGCTGGAGCTGGCCAGAACAGACGGAGAACTGTGGGATCTGGAGATCGAACGGGAGCAGGGGGAACCGCTGGGGCTCAGCTTTGCAGCTCCAAGGCCGTACTGCTGCCGCAACAACTGCGTCTTCTGCTTTGTCCACCAACTCCCCAAGGGACTGCGCAAACCCTTATATGTCAAGGATGAGGATTATCGTCTTTCCTTCCTCAATGGCAATTATGTCACCCTGGCCAACCTGAAGTCGGCTGAACAGGTACGGATCATCGAGCAACGGCTATCGCCACTCTACATCTCGGTTCATACCACCAATCCCGAACTGCGCGAACAGATGCTGGGCACACAGGCCATCCCGCCGATCCTTGGGCAACTACGCATTCTTGCCGCGGCGCGCATAGCTTTGCACACCCAGGTCGTACTCTGCCCAGGCCTTAATGACGGTGTTGATCTGGAACGAACCGTGGCGGATCTGGCAGATCTCTTTCCGGCCGTACAATCCCTGGCCATCGTGCCGCTGGGGCTGACCCGTCATCGCCAACGTCTGCCGCAACTCACGGCAATGGATGCCGACTATGCACGCAGGTTCATTGATACCTGGCAACCTCGGACCAAGCATCTTGCGAATCGGCTTGGCAAGCCATTCCTCTTCCTTGCGGACGAGTTTTACCTCAAGGCCGACCTCCCCTTTCCCTCTCTGCGCGACTACGGCGACCTGCCCCAGATTGAAAACGGTGTCGGCATGGTACCGCTCTTTATGCGGGATGCCGGTCGGGTGCTGCGTTCGGCCCGGCCCACGGGAGATTTCAAGGCAACGGTGGTAACTGGAACCTCGGCTCTTGGCTTTGTAACGGATTTTCTTGATAAGCTCGGGGTGAAGACCGGCACTAACATCATACCGGCGGCGATCGAGAATCGTCTCTTCGGCGAGAGCGTTACGGTCAGCGGACTGGTGGTCGGCATGGACATTATTGCCTCACTGGCGGGGAAGGAAATCGGCAGGGCATTGCTGGTGCCGGATGTGATGCTCAAGGAAGGAGAAGGGATTTTTCTGGATGACGTAACCCTGGAAGAGTTGGGACAATGTCTCGGCTGCCAGGTAGTGCCATTTGATGCCACCCCGCAAGGGTGCTATCGGGCAATCAGAAAGCTGGCGCGCCACCCGGCCAGGCAGATCAACACAACCTCCGAGGCTTGATATCGTATCAATAGCCTGAATTAAAACAGCTTATCACTGTAAGAAAATGTATATCTCGCAAAATGCGGTGTTGCACAATAAAAAAAGGCTGATACAATTTCTAAATTAATTATTATTTTGATCCCATAACAGACTAACTATGCGCTTTCATTAACACCTCATTGCGGCATACGGGAAGTTATCACTCAAAACAGCCGAAATGATTATTCGACACAGGAAGCAAATGATGAACTACGCTACAATGACTAAAGCTGAACTGCTCCGGGTGATTGCTGCTTTACAGGCAGAAATAAAAGATCCTGGGACAGATACGGCAGCGCATAGTACAGACAAGCGTACTGATAAACCGAAAAAAAACCCGACAAAACACGAAAAAACCGTTTATTCCCATGAGGAGACACTGAAGTTGGCCATTGAGTCAACATGCCTCGGAACATTTGATTTTTACCCCCCAACCGGTGAATTGGTCTGGTCAGACGAAGCCAAACACCAATTCGGGCTTCCATCTGACGCAGCGGTTGATTACAGCGTCTTTCTTGCCGGGTTGCATCCTGGTGACCGCAAACGTATTGATCAAATCATCCGAAAAACACTCAGGCCCGAAAACAAAGGCGATTACGCCGCTGAATTCCGGACTATCGGAATTCAGGACGGAAAGGAACGCTGGCTTACGGCCCGTGGCCGCGCCTCATTCAATGAGTATGGCCGTCCTGTCCGTTTTGTCGGAATAACTCTTGACATTACCGAATCCAAACAGGCCGAGTCAGAAATTGAACGGCTCGCATCTTTCGCGCAACTGAGCCCAAACCCGATTATCGAGATCAACAGTAGCGGACAGATCACCTTTTGCAACAGCGCTGCGCTTGAAGTACTGAAAAAAATCGACAGTAATGATAAATACGCCTTTGTACCACCAGATATAAAAGAAATACTGACGGCATTGAAAAACAAACAATTATCTGTATGCTATCGGGAGATTGATCTCCAGGGGCTGATCTTTGGAATGCATATCCACCGCGTACCGCACTTTCAGGCCATACGCATCTACGCAACAGACATCACCGCCTACAAACATGCCGAGATGGGGCTCAAGAAGGCCTATGGCGAGTGTGAACTGCTTGTTATGGCGCGAACTACCAAGCTGGCAAGTGTAGTACACTCCCTGCAAAAGGAGATCGTAGAGCGTAAACGGGTTGAAGCAGCGCTCATATCATCGTCTGACGAGATCCAGGATCTCTACGACAATGCGCCTTGCGGCTACCACTCGCTGGACAAAAACGGACTTATCGTCCGCATCAATGCAACCGAGCTCAAATGGCTGGGATTCACAAAAGACGAAGTTGTAGGCAAGATGAAGTTAACCGACCTTATGCCGGCCAGCAGCATCAAAATATTCATGGAAACATTTCCCATATTAAAGAGAGTGGGGCAGGTACACGATCTCGAGCAAAAGTTGATCCGAAAGGACGGCACGATAATACCGGTGAGTTTGAGCGCAACAGCCATATATGACAACGATGGCAACTATGTCATGAGCCGGTCTACCGCCTTCGACATCAGCGAACGAAAGGAAGCTGAGACAGCCCTGCAGACAGAAGCGGTCGAACGCCTGCGGGCAATGGAGCAGCTACGCCAGAAAGACCGCATAATGATGCATCAGAGCAGACTGGCAGCCATGGGAGAGATGCTCAACAATATCGCCCACCAGTGGCGGCAGCCGTTGAACACGCTGGGACTCGTCATTCAAAGACTTCCGTTTTTCTACGAAACAGAAGAATTCAATAAAGAGTTCCTTGAATCCAGCGCCAATGAAGCCATGAAATTGATCCAGCATATGTCGCGCACCATTGATGACTTCAGGGGATTTTTTAAAACTGATAAGGAAATGATCACTTTCCAGGTGAACCACGTGATCAAGCAGACCATCTCCCTCATAGAGCCCAGCTTCAAGGAAGAACAGGTCAGCATATCGATATGCTCTGAATGTAATCCATCTATCCTTGGCTATCCCAACGAATACTCCCAGGTTCTCCTCAGCATCCTGCACAATGCCAAGGACGCCTTTTCCGGTAAAAAACCTAAAGAAGCCCAGGTGTCAATTCATTCATCCATGGAAGGCAAGATAGTGGTCGTGACCATCAGCGACAACGCCGGCGGCATCGCAGAAGATATCATTGAAAAGATATTTGATCCGTATTTTACCACCAAAGATCCTGACAAAGGGACGGGAATCGGCCTGTTCATCGCGAAGAATATCATTGAAAACAGTATGAAAGGCAGATTAATGGTGCGCAATACAGGGGATGGCGCTGAATTCAGGATAGAGGTCTGATATGGTTCCGCCCGATAACGACTCATCAATGGTTTCGATCCTTTATGTGGAAGATGAACTGGATGCAAGAGAAATTCTCAGTTCCATGATCTCCCGGAAATACCCCAATACACATCTTTATCTGGCGGAAAATGGAGCAAAAGGGCTGGAGGCGTTCGAGAAACACCGCCCGGATATTGTCATAACCGATATCAGCATGCCACTGATGGATGGCCTTCGAATGTCCAGCGAGATCAAAAAGCTCAACCCGGATACAATCATAGTTGCCATAACTGCATACAGCGATACCAGCTATCTGCTGAACACCATTGAGACCGACATAAATCACTACGTACTTAAACCTCTTGATTACCGTAAATTTTTTTCTATTCTTGATAAAAGTATCGCCATGATCCAACTGTAGAGACATGATCTGATCATCCATCTCCCCGCTATTCAATAAACATTGGAACCTGACATATGACCAAGAGTTATTCTTCCCCTATAATCTTGATCGTAGACGATGATGAAGCCATTCGGGAAAGTTTTGCCTACTTTTTCGAGGACTGCGGCTATCAGGTGCTCGAAGCATGTAATGGCCGTGAGGGACTCGACATCTTCCAGAGCAGGCGTCCAGATCTTGTATTTACCGATCTTCTCATGCCTGAGATGAGTGGCCTGGACCTATTGGCAGCACTCAGGAAGTTGAGCCCCGAGACACCGGTTATTGTCATCTCCGGCATAGGTGTAGTAGCAGACGCGATCAAGGCGGTAAAGCTGGGGGCTTGGGATTTCATTACCAAGCCTGTTCATAGTTTGACCGAACTGGAAATCGTTGCCAAACGGGCCCTTGAGAACATCGAACTGCGCTATGAGGTCTCGGCGCTACGGAAACAGATACTTACCGGACAGCTCGCCAATCAGGGGGCGTTTGCCCGGATCATAACCCAGGACGCCGGGATGCGGCGCATATTCCATTACATCGAGGCAATAGCGCCAACCAACCAGCCGGTACTGATCACGGGACAGACCGGTACAGGAAAAGAACTGATCGCACATGCTCTGCACGATGTGAGTGAACGCAAGGGAAACTTCGTCGCCATCAGTGTGGGCGGCTTGGACGATCTCATGTTCTCCGACACCCTTTTTGGGCACGTCAGGGGAGCATTTACCGGCGCTGACCGGCAGCGGGACGGGATAATCGCCACGGCTGGCAGCGGCACACTCTTTTTGGACGAAATTGGTGACATGAGCGATGCGTCCCAGACCAAGCTCCTGCGCCTGCTTCAAGAGCGGGAATATTTTCAGCTCGGTTCCGACACACCAAGAAAAACAACGGCCCGCATCATTGCCGCCACCAACCGTGACCTGCGTTCCATGGTGGATAAGGGCACATTCCGCCAGGATCTGTTTTACCGGCTCTGCACCCATCAGGTTCACCTGCCGCCTCTTGCATCACGCAAAGGAGACCTCTTGCCACTGCTGGAACACTTCATAGTGGAGGCTGCCACCTCAATGGGCAAAGTAACTCCCGCCTGTTCAGCGGAACTGTGCCACTACCTTGGCGTCTACGAATTCCCAGGCAATATCCGTGAATTAAAGGCCATGATCTACGACGCAGTCGCACGGCATACCAGAGGCGTACTATCCAAGGAGTGCTTCCTCCAGACCATGGGGGCTAACAGGTTGGCAACCTCGTCCGTAACTCCGGCCCTTGGCATGACCGAACTGTTAGCTGATGTAGGGGAACGCATGCCAACCCTCAAGGAGGCCGAAGAGGTTCTCATTCAGAAAGCTCTGGAACTGGCTGATGGAAATCAGGGTGTGGCAGCCAGTTATCTGGGCATCACACGCCAGGGGCTCAACAAGATTATTCATCGCAGGAAGAATCTTTCTACAAACTGACAATCCTCGCCTATCCCCAATTCAAAGGAGACCGGACGCGGAACCGCCCGCGACCTGTCAATGGCCTTCTGTAGCACAGCTTTGAAACCGCTTTTGCGTGACAATAACGTAACTTGTGGTGTAAGATGCAAAAAAAATGGATGTAGAAAGGTATGTTATATATGAAGGAAATTGGCGCCTGTTTGGTCGTGGCAATTCTCGTTGCATTTTCCTCCCCTGTAGTGGCGTTGGCCGTTCCAGCTCTTCCTAAAAAATATACATCCTGGCAGAGTAGTATCCGCAAGATTGTAACCGACAAAAGCTCCCTCTTCTATGGTATCCACTATATCTATGCCGACAAGAAGGCCATGCAGGGCTACCAGGCCGGCAACCGCTTTCCCGAGGGAAGCACGATCATCATCGATTATTTCAATATCAATAAAAGTGGTGATGTTGCGGTAGACGGCCCTAAAAACATGATTGTGCTGATGCGTAAGGATAAGCGGGCCAAGGAGAGCGGAGGATGGCTGTTCGCAGGATATGGCGCTGATGGTAAGCCAAGCGGCCTTGATCCGGTCAAGACCTGCTTCGATTGTCATCAGAAGGACGCAGCCCAGCGGAATTATGTTATTTCAACCATAAAGGATTTTAAGCGCTGATGATATATCAAGTCCGGTAAGTCAGAAGTCGTTTTATACGCTTTACCGTACTTGTCCTGTTTATCGGGGCTTAACAGAAAATTACTTTATTATCGCACTTATCCTTTTTATCAGGGTCAGGGTGTACAAGGATGTCTCATGGTTGCCAATTTTACCCGGAATCTGACAAGATGCCAGCCCGGCTCGGATAACAGCGCTGTTCTTGCCGACTGGCGGGAAATTATTCTCCCCACCATTACTACCCTGCGGGATATGGCCGGCACAACGGAAGATGAGTTTCTACAGATAGGGTCGCAACTACAGGGATTTTATCTGCGCTCGTCAGAATTGACATCCATGGCAAACCATTTGGTGGATGTGGTTTCAGGTGAGCGGGTACAGCCCCTTGTCGAGCGTTTGCGCCAGATGATCGCAGGCATGGAGGCATACCTTGCCAGTGCCAGCGGTCAGAGTGATAACAGTTGTCAAACCTTGGAGCGGATACTTGACCTGCTTAACCAAGTCTCACAACCACTGCAAGGGTTTCAGAAGATGTACAAGACCTTGCGGATGCTGAGTACATCCACCAAGATCGAAAGTTCCCGCTTGGGAGAAAAGGGCGTCGGCTTCCTGACCCTTGCCATGGATGTGGAAAAACTTTCGCATCAGGTTAATGAAAAATCAAGCAACATATTGAAACATCGTCAGATATTGGCCAGTATGATCAGTGAAACCCTCCACGTTGTTCGGTCAACAAAATCGGCTCAGGATACAAACGTGGGTGGAATCCTGACACGTACAGCCAACAGCCTGGAAGAGCTGGTATCCGTCAATGAGCGTTGTACCCGTTTCGGTGGCCTTGTTGCTTCCATTTCAGGAGAGGTTACCGGCAATATCAGTGAGGTTGTTTCTTCGATGCAGTCTCACGATATCACCCGCCAGCAGGTTGAGCATATAGTTGAGGCGCTTGAACGACTTGCAGTTGATCTTCAGTCAGTGTATGGCGCCGATTTGGACGTGGAGCGTCAATGCAGCCTGATAATAGAGGCGGGGGATGTCTGCGAGCTACAGTCGGCACAGCTTCGGCATGCTTCCCTGGCCTTATACACTGCTGTCTGCTCTATTGTGGACAACCTGCGGGACGTTGCCCGCAAGCAGACGGTAATGGCATTGGAAACCCAGACGGTTACCGGCGTTACTGACTCGACTGAAAATTCCTTTGTGGATGCTATGAGCTCGGGGTTGTCGGCCGTGACTGCTGTCTTGACCAACTGTGCCAAGGATGATCAGGAGATGTCCGCCACCATGAAAAAGGTGGCTGGAACTATTGGTGAAATCGCAGGTTTTGTGACGGATATTGAGGAGATCGGCTCGGAGATCGATCTGATTGCACTCAACTCCCAGATCAAGGCGGCGCACACCGGTCGCGAGGGAGCAGCGCTTGGAGTTCTGGCCGAGGCCATCAAGCGGCTGTCGCTGGATGCGGTAATTCAGACCGAGGCGGTTTCCCAGACGCTGTCGCGAGTTAAAGATGTTACCGAGCACCTGTTCAAAGATACGGATGACGAGAATGATCAATTGCTTTCCCGTGTC